>DAONII010000019.1:0-12262 GCA_035405085.1 bacterium
CTCGCTGGGGCCCGGGCCCTGCGTGCCGTCGACGCTTTCGCCGGCGCATCCGGAAGCGGCAAGTGCTATTGCGACCGTGAGGGCCAAAATCAGGTGGGCGTTCTTCATGGGTTGCCTCGCTTGGGCCCCCCCCCTGTAGAGATGTCGTACAATTGCGTTATCGGCTGCGAATGGGTCGAAAGTTGCGCCCTCTTGAAAATAAAAATGAGGGCCCTCGACCGGGCGATCAGAGGCAAAAGGCTGCTGAATCGGATTTGAGGCTACCTGCAGGGCTCAGGCCTGGAACTGCATGACCGCGTCGCCGACCATGATCTCGTCCCCGTTCGAGAGAACGTGCTCCTCTATGCGCTGGCCGTTCACGTAGGTGCCGTTGGAGCTGTTGAGGTCGACTACAACGTACTCGCTTCCCTGCTGCTGTATCTGGGCGTGCTGGCGGCTGGCCTTCGAGTCCTTCAGGACGATGGTGTTTGACTCCGCGCGCCCGAAGGAGACCGTGCCCTTTACCGGATAGCTCGCTCCGGCGTCATCGCCGCTGATGATGACCACGCGGGCCAGCCGCTTCCCCTCCGGCGGCGGGGCGCCTCGTTCGGTCTGGCTTTCCTCGATCTCGGGGCTCGTGCGGTCGGCGTCGGTGGCGCCGCCGAAGTAGTCCGGCCCCGTTCCCTCGTCTATGACGAAGCCCTTCGCATCGGTTATCGGCTCCGCGTCGTGTGGTATCCCCGATATGTTCGATACTTCGTGGACGGCGGAGTCGTCCCCGGCCGGCTCCGTCTCCGGCGTGGCGAAGAGCTCCACCTCACCCTCGAATATCGCCTCGTAGCGGTTGATGTTCGTGTCGACCGCTCCTATCACAGTTTCGAACTTGGCGATCTTGTCCTGCTCCGTGCGCGCGGATGACTGGTACTCCTCCTCGGAGAACTCGCCCAGCGTGTTGCGGAATTTTATCTCCTCGAGGCGGTGCCGATGCTCGTCGAGCTGCGAGTGTATCTTCTTTCTCGTCTCGCGGAGCGATGCGAGTTCCTGGTCGACCGACTTCTTCTTCTGCAGGAGCTCCGCCGTGGCCTCCTTGAGGCGGCTGTCGTAGTCGCGCCGGACCCTGTCGTAGACTACCGGCGAGACCTGCTCCTTGTTCTGCTCTATCTTCGAGAGTCGGTCGCGAACGACGCGCCATTCCTCGCGCGCGCGCGTTGCATCCTCGAGGAGCTGCTGGTTTATCGGGAATTCGAGGCCGGCCTCGGCGTTGGTGTCGGTCATGCTGATCCTCCGAAGTAACGAAAAGTGGCGATAACTTTAAGGAAACAGCCGCCGGCGGTCAACATAAAACCTGGGCAGGCCCGCACTGAAAGGGCGCGCTGCCAAAAGACGCCGGGATGCTTCGTCGGATGATTTCTTTTCGATGTTTAGGTTGCAAGTACGCACTTTTTCTCTTATTTTCATGGAAACCGCGGAGGGGCCATGGATATCTCAAGATATATAGATCACACATTGTTGAAGGCCGACGCCACCTCCGGGCAGGTCGAGGCCCTCTGCAGGGAGGCCCTCGAACACGGTTTCGCTGCCGTATGCGTAAACCCCGTCTTCGTGGATCTCGCAGCCGGGCTGCTTCGCGACTCGAAGGTAGGGGTCGCCACGGTAGTGGGATTTCCTCTCGGGGCGAACACCACCTCGATAAAGACGCGCGAGGCATGGGAGGCCCTCAGGCAGGGGGCGGGCGAAATAGACATGGTGATGTCGCTGGGCCTGTTCAAGGCCGGGAATCTGGTGGCGGTTCAGCGCGACATATCGGAGGTCGTCACAGCCTCCGAAGGCAAGGTCGTAAAGGTCATCCTAGAGACGTGTTACCTCTCGCCCGATGAAATAGCGGCGGCCTGCAAGCTGGCGGTGGATGCCGGAGCCTCCTATGTAAAGACCTCCACCGGCTTCGGCAGCCGAGGCGCAACCGTCGAGGATGTGAAGGCTATGAAGGCGGCCGTTGGCGAGCGCTGCCTTATAAAGGCCAGCGGCGGGATCAAGACTCGGGAGGCGGCGCTCTCCATGATAGAGGCCGGCGCCTCCAGGATAGGGACCTCTTCGGGGGTCGCAATAGTCAAGGGGGCGTGATTCGAGACCCGAGACCAGAGACACGAGGTTCGTGACTAGTAACCAGTAACCAGTGGTTGGCGATTGTTGAAAATTTATTTTCGACTTAGTCTTTATCTGATCCCTGATCCCTGATCCCTGATCACGGGCACTAATTGAGGAAAGAAATGGATCTCTCAAATTACTTCCAGCAGGTGGACGAGGCGGCGAATTGGCTCTCCGGACGGGTGAAAATAAAGCCGGAAATAGCGGTTGTTCTCTCGGGGGGGCTCGGCGATTTCGCTGACGGACTCTCCGACAGGGAGGAGATCACATCCTCCGACGTTCCTCATTTTCCAAGGGCCAGGGCGGAGGGTCACTCGGGTAAGCTGCTCTTTGGAAGGCATGTTGGAGTCCCTGTCGTGGCGATGGTCGGAAGGTTTCATTTTTACGAGGGGCATTCACCTCAGGCGGTGGTCTTTCCGTGCTTCGTGCTGTCCAAGCTTGGAGTGAAGACGCTGGTGACCACGAACGCTGTGGGCGGAGTGAACGCCGATTTCGCCCCGGGCGACGTTATGTTGGTCGAGGATCACATAAACATGATGGGCATGAACCCGCTCATAGGCCTGGCTATCCAGCGAAAGACAGACCAGTTCACCGGACTCACGAACGCATATGACGGGGAGCTGCGTGCTATTGCAGAAGGCGTGGCGACGAAACAGGGCCTTCCGATAAAGAAGGGAGTCTACCTTGCGACCTCCGGGCCTAGCTATGAGACGAAGGCCGAGATCAGGGCCTTCAGACAGATGGGAGCCGACGCGGTGGGGATGTCCACCGTGCCCGAGATCATAGCTGCCAATTTTTTGGGGATGCGCTGCCTCACATTCTCCTGCATCGCGAACCCGGCAGCCGACCTTCACGCCGGCACGATGAACCACGCCGAGGTTTTGTCGGCGATGAACTCGCTGGCTCCGAAGGTGGTTTCGCTCCTGCGTGGCGTCGTGGAGGAGATTGGAAAGGCCGAAGCCTAGAGCTCAAGGGTGAAAGGTTTTTTCACGTTTGACCTCTGAACTCCGCTGGAAAAACAGGCACCGCTACATGAAAATAGTAATCGGAACCCGCGGTTCAAAGCTCGCCCTCGTCCAGTCGAGGGCGGTCGCGCAGATGCTCTACTCCGCGGGCGCCGACGTCGAGATACGCCCGATCCGCACCGTGGGCGACACTCTCGACGTGGCCTTGACCGAGCTAGGCGGCAAGGGGGTCTTCGTAAAGGAGATCGACGACGCGCTTCTCTCCGGAGATATCGACTGTGCGGTTCACAGCATGAAGGACGTCCCCTCCTCGCTGCCCGCCGGAATAGGCATCGCAGCGGTCCCCGCCCGAGAGGACGCCCGCGATTCGTTCGTATCCACGCTTGCGTTCAAGCTCACCGGACTGCCCAAGGGGGCCAGGGTTGGGACCTCCAGCCCGCGCAGGCGCGCTCAGATATTCCGCATCAGGCCGGATCTCAAGGTCTTGCCCATGCGCGGCAACGTGGAGACGAGGCTTAAGAAGCTCGGCGCGGGTGAGGTGGACGCAGTGATACTCGCCGCGGCCGGCCTCAAGCGCCTAGGGATAGAGAGCGTCATAACGGAACTTCTGCCGACCGACAGGATGATACCGGCCATCGGGCAGGGGGCGCTGGCGGTGGCGGTGAGAAGAAACGACCGTGAGCGCCTCGCGTTCGTCTCGAAGGTCTGCCATAACGCGGCGACGGGCCTGGCGGTGAGGGCGGAGCGCACTATTTTGAAGGCGCTAGGGGGCGATTGCCACACGCCGCTGGCCGCCCACGCAGAAATACGCCCATCAGGGATATTCATCAGCGCCTTCATGGCTACGAAGGACGAGGCGCGGGCGGTCGTGGAGCACGAGAGCGGGCCCGCGGACCAGGCCGCCGAGATCGGCAAGCGCCTGGCCGACAAGGTGGCGGAGAAACTGGGTTGCAAGTGAGGTGCGCCGTCGGATGAACCGCATACCGGAGGGAATTTCAGGAAGCAGGGTTCTGGTTACATGCTCGGTGCAGGTGGCCGCCGGCCTTCTTCCGCGGCTTCGGCAGGCCGGGGCGGTTCCTACGCACGTGCCGCTGGTGGAGATCAGGGACCCTGCCGACGGCTTTGCATCGCTCGATTCGGTTATCTCCAGGCTGTCCTCTTTTTCATGGATTGTATTCACGAGCCGAAACGGCGTCTCCGCGTTTTTCTCGCGCCTTCGCGGGGCGAAGGTTCCGGACAGGATCTCGTTCGCGGCGGTCGGGCGGGGGACGGCGGAGGAGTTGTCGCGCCATGGCTTCATCGCATCGGTGGTTCCGGAGAGGCAGGATGCCGAGGGGCTTCTGTCCGCGCTGGTGGAGCGCCTGGCAAAGGGGGAGAGCGTCCTCTGGCCACGGGCGCACGACGTCCGCGACGTTCTGGCCCCCGGGCTTCGGGGGGCCGGAGTGGCCGTCGAGGAGGTCGTCTCCTACGTCACGGCGATGCCCGAAGACCTGGACGCGGTGAAATTCGTGGAGATGATCGAGGCCGGGGAGTTCGACGCGGTACTCTTCGACAGCCCTTCGGCGGTGAAAAATTTTGTGGAGATAGTCGGGCGCGAGAGGGCGGGCGCCTTTTCGTGCAGAACGAAGTTCGTCTCCATCGGCCCGGTCACGGAGGAGGCCGTCAGGAAAGAGATAGGTTAGCGCCTTGTTTACTGAGGCCCGCCCGGGCGTATGGTGATGACGCCGGTTCCCTCGATTTCGCCCGAGCCAAGAGGCGGGTCGGAGATCGACTCCTTGCCGATCACGAACCGCGTGGTGGTCTCCTCGTCGCCCAGATCCGCTATCAGGTCCCTTATCGGGGGTCTGGCCTTTTCCAGTGCACGCGCCAGCCAGGTCTCGGGTGCGCCGGTGGTCTCGAGTTTCGAGTCGGGGTCGTCGGTGAAGGTGCACTTCGATTGCCAGCTCTCGTTCACCGCGCGCTTTAGCACGAGCCTCAGGCTAGACCTGTCGTCCCCCGTCTTCCTGAAGGTCAGCTCGTAGGGGACCTTGGGTACGTTTACAAAGAGCTGGCACTCTCCGGTCGGCCACTTCGCCAGCGGCCCCTGCACGTCCGCCGCTATGTCGAGTTCGCCGTTCATAACCGCTATGTCCGCGTTCGCCTGCCCCTTTATCTCGAATCTGTAGCGTATCGTGAAGCTGTCCGGCGAATCGTTGAAAACGTATGTCATGACCACGGCTGCGGTGATCGTTATGTTCCACCTCGACTCACCCTCGCCCGGCTCGGCCATCTCGAAGCGGTTGTCACGGGGAGGAGCGATCGGCGGCAGTGGAGGGATGGGCGGTGCGTCGTCTTCGTACTCGTTTTGGATCTGTTCCTCATCTTCGAGCGCGTCCTCGAAAAGGCCCTCGTCGAGGACCTCGTCCACACCGGGGTCGAGCTCCGCCTCTTCCTGAGCCGGCGCTGCAAACGGGAGCAGGAGCAGAAGGGTAAGTGCGATCAGGATTTTAGTTTTCAGCCCTTTTATCATAGCGGCAGCGTACAAGGTCTAGTTGCATGCATCCGATCAGCTAAAGCGTTCGGCGGAAATTCAAAGCCCTTCACGGGCTGTCGCACGGACAGCGGCGAATGTAGCATATGGTCCATCGTTTTGACAATCGGCTTGAATGGGGGCGGCCGCGGGTCAGGCCATGCCGTAAGGCTCAAACGGGCCGGCGCTCTTTCTGAGGGTGTTGAATTTGGCTATTTCCTCACCGGAAAAGGCCTTTGCGCTTCCCTTTGGCATGTTGGTCCTTATGAATTCCACAACCCTGGCTCGCGCGGCCCTGCCGATTGCGTCCTCCTCGCCCAGGCAGGTATCCCACAGCCCGAAGATACGCCTCTTCTTCTCCATCAGGGTGAGATCGGCCGAATCCCATATTCGGTTCAGCTCTTCGCTCAGAGTCCTGAAGGTCTCGGGCCTGCCTGAGGCCTCGTCTCTGAATTCCGTCAGCATCTCGAACCGGATGTCATGAGTCGCTTCAAGTATCTCTCTCTTTTCCCTCTGGTTGTCTCCCTTAAAGAAGAGTTCCTCGAGCCCCGGGTAGCGCAGCGAAAGACCCATCGATATTGACGGCGCCTGCGGCGGGGATGATCCGTCAGACTTCACGGCTGGGTTTACCTGGATTCCGGCGACTATGTCGAACTTGCCGATTTGCATCTTTACGGCTGCCGGCCCCTGTTTTTTCAACCTGACGGCCGTGTCGTCGAAGATCACGCTGCCGTCTGGCAGCACGAGGAAATCCACCCTGCCGTAGGAGAACGACATGTTGCCCGCCGAATCGCGCCCCTTGAGGGATGCGCCGATCACGCCCAGAGCCTTGACGAGCCTGTCCTTCGCGTCTCGCGTTTTGCCTCGCCCGGGCGCCGCGCAGGTCAGGCCCTCGTTGGCCTTTGACCCGAAGGTGTAATCCTCCGGTATCAGGAAGCGGGAGGGCAGCTTCGTCCCAAAGACCCCGATCTTTTCGGACCCCGGCTTTGGTTCCACAGAAAGGGTGTCGACCTCCTTCTCTGCAGGCATCTGGGCTTTTGCCATCTTTTTCTCGGGCGCCGGCATTTTTCCGTCGGGTGTCGTCGCGGCTTTGTTCGCCTGTGGTTTTCTTTTCGGGCGTTTCTTTTCGGGTTTGTTTTCCCGCTCAACCGTTTTTAGGAAGGCGATCCGTGTCTCCTGGCCCGGGTGATCATTTTTGTACTGCTGTTCGCAGTTCGGGTGAGCCCTGTAGAGGTTGAACGCGGCTGCGTCTATGTAGCGCTTGAAGAAGTCGAAGGAATACGCACCTTCGAACTCCTTCGGAAAGAGGCGCCTCGCGCCCTCGAACATCTCCTTTGTGAAAAGCGAGCCCTCGTCGTTTGGCGCGACCGCCTCCTTTATGCCGAGAAGCCAATCGCGCATCCTTGTGCTCTGAAGGCAGTTTAGGGAGTCGGGCGGACAGAGGGGAACGCATTCAGGAATATGATAGATGTCGAGCGGAGCTTCGAGCTGGCCTAAAGGAAGCGCTTCGACATCGTCCTCGGATGCCCCTTTTCGCGCACGGGGCTCGGGATCTGCAGATACGGGCAGGGATGTAGTGGAGGTCACATCCATTTGGCGTCACCTTCGGCCTGCCCCCCCATACATTATTATCGGCTCCGACCCCCTGAGAAGTTGCGAAATCGAAATACAAATGATGAAATCGGGCGGTATGCATTGATTTCAATGCGTTTTTTTGAAGTATCGGTTGCATCGGGTCCGTCTCTGGGCTATAGAGAGTTCCCTGTCCGCTGATTAAAGAATTATTTAATAATTCCAAGAGCTTATAGTCTTTCAGCGCACGGCGTGGCGTCGCTCTTTCGAGGTGCAAAACATGATCGAGAGATATTCCCGCAAGGAGATGGCCGCTCTCTGGACGGACGAGGCGAAGTACCGGCTCTGGCTCAAGGTCGAGCTCGCAGTCTGCGATGCGCTCTCGAGAGGCGGCGATATACCCGCCGAGTCGCTTTCCGTCATAAAGGAAAAAGCGGCCTTCGATACGAAGCGCATAGGAGAGATAGAGGCCGAGGTCGGCCACGACGTCATAGCCTTTCTCACGTCCGTGGCCGAAAAGGTGGGGCCCGATTCGCGCTACATCCACATGGGCATGACCTCTTCGGATCTCCTAGACACGGCGTTCGCGCTGCAGCTCGTCGAGGCGGGGGGGCTGATCTCGAAGGGGCTTCGCTCGCTCATGGCCGCGGTTGAGAAGCGCGCTAAGGAGTTCAAAGATACGCCGATGATGGGGCGCTCGCACGGGATACATGCGGAGCCGGTCACGTTCGGCCTAAAGCTAGCGGTCTGGTATGCCGAGCTCTCGCGCCATTCGAAACGGCTTGATGATGCGGTGAGCGGCGTGGCAGTCGGCAAGATATCCGGGGTGGTCGGCACGTTTGCGCACATCGACCCGGGCGTTGAGTCGGAGGTCTGCGCGTCGCTGGGCCTCTCCGCGGCGCCTGCCTCCACGCAGGTCGTCCAGCGCGACAGGCACGCCCACTTCTTCGCGGTGCTGGCCGGAATCGCGGCCACGGTCGAGAAGGTCGCGGTGGAGATCCGGCATCTTCAGAGGACCGAGGTCGGAGAGGCTGCGGAGCCGTTCGGGAAGAAGCAGAAGGGTTCGAGTGCGATGCCGCACAAGCGAAACCCGATACTCTGCGAAAACCTCACGGGCCTGGCGCGCATAGTGCGCGCCAACAGCATGGCCGCGTTTGAGAACGTCGCGCTCTGGCACGAGCGCGACATCTCGCATTCTTCGGTGGAGCGGGTGATAGCTCCCGACTCCACCATCTTGGTCGACTTCATGCTCGCGCGCCTCGAGCGCGTCGTATCGGGGCTGGAGGTCTTTCCCGGGAAGATGAAGGCCAACATGGAGGCATCGCACGGCCTCTACAACTCCCAGGACGTGATGCTGGCGCTGGTGCGCTCCGGCATGACCAGGGAGGACGCCTATCGCCTGGTGCAGGAACTGGCCATGCGGGCATGGAAGGAGGGGTTGCCCTTCCGCGACCTGCTCGCGAAAGACATCGAGGTGAGCTCCAGGATAGGCGAGGAGGAGCTCTCTGAGCTGTTCGACGTCAAGAGGCATCTGGCGCATGTGGACGAGATATTCGAAAGGGTCTTCCAAGGTTGAGGGCCCTCTGATCATCTTTCAAAGGAAACGGAGAGAGGGATGCTGGCTAAGGTCTATGTAACGCTGAAGAAGGGCGTGCACGATCCGCAGGGAGAGGCCGTCAGGCACACCCTCGGTGCGATGGGATACCCCGAGGTCGCCGGCGTGCGCGTCGGCAAGTACATCGAGGTGAGCCTCGACGAAACCGACCGGGCGGCCGCCGAGAAGAAGTTGGGAGAGATCTGCGAGAAGCTTCTGGCAAACACGGTCATCGAGAGCTTCAGGTACGAGCTTTCGTGACTCGTGCATCGTGCATCGTGACTCGTAACTCGTGACTCGTGGCCCGCCTCTCGTGCCCCGCCCGTCGGGTCACGGGTTTTGTGCCACCGGTGACGCCTCCTATGAAATTCGGAATAGTAGTCTTTCCGGGCAGCAACTGCGACCACGATTGTTATCACGTGGCCACCGAGGTCTTGGGCCAGGAGGCGGAGTTTCTCTGGCACAAGGACACCGCACTCAAGGGCTCGGACTGCCTCGTGCTGCCGGGTGGTTTTTCCTACGGCGACTACCTGCGCTCCGGTGCGATGGCGGCATGCTCGCCCATAATGGATTCGGTAAAAAAATTCGCGGGAGACGGCGGCTTGGTGATCGGGATATGCAACGGCTTTCAGATACTGCAGGAGGCGGGGCTGTTGCCGGGCGCCCTCATGAGAAACGCGACGCTCAAGTTCATCTGCAGGGACGTTCGAGTCAGGGTCGAGAGAGCCGACACACCTTTCACCTGCGCCTGCAGGGAGGGGGAGGTGCTCAGGATCCCAATCGCGCACATGGACGGCAACTTCTCGATGCCCGATGCGGATCACGATGAACTCGAGCGGGAGCGTCAGGTCCTCTTTCGCTACTGTGGCCCCGACGGCAGGCTCGATCAGGACAGAAACCCCAACGGTTCGGAGCGTGCCATAGCCGGCGTCCTCAATTCGGGCGGAAACGTCTGCGGCTTGATGCCGCATCCCGAGAGGGCGAGCGAGGAAATTCTTTCCAACCGCGAAGGGATCAAGCTGTTCGAGTCGATAGTTGAATGGCATTCGAGGTGAAGAACCTGCGGCGGACAAGGAGCCCAAAATGACAAAGTGCTGCGGCGATCCGAAGAGGAATGTCGGCGCCTATCCCCAGGACACGAGGATAACGCCCGAGATAGTTGAGGAGCACGGGTTGACGCCGGGCGAGTACGGGCGGGTCGTGGAGGTTCTGGGCAGGGAGCCGAACATCACGGAGCTTGGGATCTTCTCCGTGATGTGGTCCGAGCACTGCTCCTACAAGAGCTCGCGCGTCTACCTTAAGACCTTTCCCACGACTGGCCCGCGTGTCCTCCAGGGCCCCGGCGAGAACGCCGGCATCATCGACATAGGCGACGGCCAGGCCGTCTGCTTCAAGATGGAGAGCCACAATCACCCATCCTTCATCGAGCCGTATCAGGGTGCTGCAACCGGCGTCGGAGGGATACTGCGCGACATCTTCACGATGGGAGCGAGGCCGATAGCGAACATGAACAGCCTTCGTTTCGGTTCGCCCGACCACCCGAAGACCCCTTATCTCATGAGAGGGGTCGTCGCGGGCATAGGCGGCTACGGCAACACGATGGGGATACCAACAGTTGGAGGGGAGGTCGCTTTCGACGAGTGTTACAACGGAAACATTCTCGTCAACGCGTTCACCCTGGGTCTTATGGACGCGAGGAAGATATATCTCGGAAAGGCCTCGGGGGTTGGCAACCCCGTCATATACGTTGGGAGCAAGACCGGCAGGGACGGCATCCACGGCGCCACCATGGCCTCCGATGTCTTCGGCGAGGGAGGTGAGGAGAGGCGGCCCACGGTGCAGGTGGGGGACCCGTTCACCGAGAAGCTCCTGCTCGAGGCATGTCTGGAGCTCATGTCGACCGACCACGTCGTGGGGATACAGGATATGGGCGCGGCCGGCCTCACCTGCTCTTCGTTCGAGATGGCGGACCGCGCCGGCAGCGGAATGGAGGTCGATCTCGACCGCGTCCCCAAGCGGGCGGACGGCATGACCGCTTACGAGATCATGCTCTCTGAGTCGCAGGAGAGGATGCTGCTAGTCGCGAAGAAGGGGCGGGAGGAGGAGGTTAAAAAGATATTCGAGAAGTGGGACCTCGACGTCGCGGTGGTCGGCAGGGTTACCGACGATGGTCGCGTTTGCGTGACCTACGGCTCCGAAAAGGTAGCCGACATACCGGTGGCTCCCATAGTTCACAAGGCGCCCGTCTACGAACGTCCGGTCGCCGAGCCGGAATATCTTTCGGAGGCGCAGAAGCTCGACGTGGACTCTCTGTCTTTGCCCTCGGACATGAGGGAGGTGCTATTCCGTATGATCGGTTCTCCGAACCTCGCCTGCAAGCGCTGGGTCTGGGAGCAGTACGACCACATGGTCATGCTCAATTCGGTAGTCGTTCCGGGCTCCGACGCGGCGGTGCTGAGAATCAAGGGCACGAAGAAGGGGATAGCGATATCCACGGACTGCAACAGCCGCTACTGCTACCTCGACCCGTACGCCGGCGCGATGCTCGCCCTTGCTGAGAGCGCGCGCAACGTCTCCTGCTCCGGCGCCGAGCCGCTTGCCATAACCGATTGTCTGAACTTCGGAAACCCCGAGAACCCGGGTATCATGTGGCAGTTCAGGCAGGCCGTTGCCGGCCTCTCCGAGGCGTGCAGGAGGTTCGAGACACCCGTCACCGGTGGGAACGTCAGCTTCTACAACGAGACGAGCGGGACCGGGATTTATCCTACCCCGACGATAGGCATGGTGGGCCTGATCGAAGATATGGATTTCCACTGCACGCAGTGGTTCAAGGACGAAGACGACGTCGTGATACTGCTCGGCAGAAACGAGCTCGAGCTGGGCGGCAGCGAATATCTGAAGCAGATCCACGGCATGGTCGCGGGGCGCCCCCCGGCGCTCGACGTCGATCGCGAAAAAGCGGTTCAGAAGGCGGTTCGAACCGGCATCAAGAGGGGCATGGTCAAGTCCGCTCACGATGTCTCCGACGGCGGCATCGCAGTCGCTTTGGCCGAGTGCTGCATCAGCAATCCCTCCGGCCCCGTCGGCGCGACGATCACCCTGGAGGACCGTATGCGCCCCGACGCGCTTCTGTTCGGGGAGAGCGCCTCGCGCGTGGTTCTCACCGTTTCCGAGAAAGACGCCGATACGCTCCTGACCATAGCGCGGGACCTCGGTGCCCCCGCAAGGAGGATAGGAATCGTCGGCGGGCGCATGCTCGTGGTGAACCAGCTTCTGGCTGTCGACGTTGCGGAGCTCAAGTCTAAGTGGCTGGAGACTTATCCGAAGATGTTTGGGGAATGAATTTAATCGCAACTCGTAAGGCGTAAATCGTAAGGCGTAAGGCGTAGATCGAATGGTCACAGGTCACGAACTTTATGTGTGGAATAGCGGGCATACATAATCACCCAGAGGCGTCGAACATCGCCTACTTGTGTCTCTACGCCCAGCAGCACCGAG
>DAONII010000020.1:0-12148 GCA_035405085.1 bacterium
CCCTCCCCGAGGGAGAGTCGCCGGGGAAGACATGATCAATCAGCTCCCGGTGCTCCGATATCCAGTCCGCGAGCATAAAGCCCCGGCAGAGCTCTGAGGGACAGAGGGAGTTGCAGGCGCAGACCAGAATCGGATTGGATTTTGTACCAAGGCACAGCAGATCAATCCGACCCAGACCCGGCACAGGAAACTCGCGATCGATGACTTTTGCGCCGGCAAAAAGGCGCCCGATCTGCGAGGAAAGCGCCGAGACAACGTCCTCTATCGAAAATGGCGGAGGCGGAACGGAGAGGCAGAGCTTCAGGGCCGAGGCCTGGCGCTTCGTCATCGCCTTTGGAAATACGAGCCTCATATCCTGGACGCCGCCTCCGCAAGCCTTGTTGAAAAAGACGCGACGGGGACGGCTTCGTCACCGTCGCGGGATATCGGGAATACGCTCTGCCTTAAGACCCAGGCGCGGTGTTCCCCGGCAAGGGCGGAGGCGATGCTGCAAAGCTGTGCCGTCGCGAAGCTCTTCGGATGAGCCAGAGCCAGCGGCCTGCGCATGGATACCGACTCCCCCGCGAACCGGGTCTGGGGTATCCAACCGTAAAACGACAGCTCGGCACAGACGCCGTGGCGCGAGGCGACCGCGGTGATCTTCTTGTAGGCCCCCACCGCCTCGAGCCTGTCGGCCGAACGGTTCACCACCATCCGAACGGGAGTGCGGATGCCGAGAGCGGCTGCTGACTTCAGGGTCGCATACGCATCGAGTAGCGCCGTTGCGTCGGGAGTGGTGACGAGCAATATAGAGTGTGCAGCCGCAAGAAAGCGCATAACCTGCGGGCCTATCCCCGCGGCGAGATCGACCAAAATCATCCCGCCGTCCTCCTCGAGCAAAGCCATCTCCCCTGCAAGATGGCGCAGCTTCCCGAAGGAAAGCTCGGCGAGCTCCGCGAGGCCGGATCCCCCTGAGACGAGGCGGACGCCCCCCTCGCACTCGATAGCGGCGTCTTTCATCCGCACGCGCCCGGCGATGACATCGGAAACGTCGTGCCGCGGCATCACCCCCATGAGCAGGTGCGCGTTGGCGAGCCCCATGTCGGCATCCACTAGCGTCACCCCTATTCCCCGCTGCGCGAGCAGCACCGCAAGGTTCGTGGTGACCACGCTCTTGCCCGTCCCGCCCTTGCCGCTCGCGACGCACACGACCTGCGCCTTGGCGGGTGAGACCGGTTTCACGGGTTTTTGCGGAGGTACACCCTCGGGGAGGAGGCGTTCATCGCGCAGATCCTCCCCCCGAACGCTCGTCACGTCGCGGAGGGTCCTCGCGAGGAGTCTTGCAGTTCCGGATGCCATCGGGTTCCTGACAGTTTGGGCAGTTTTTACCACGCATCCCTTCCGGAGACAAGCAAATGTTGCTAATGGGTACAGTTATTTCAAAGGGTTAGGGCAAAAAACGATGCCCGGACTCGCCTCAGGAGAGCGGGTTCATCGGAATCGTTAAACCCGGCCGCCTTCGCCTTAAAACCCGCCGAGATTGGGCTTCACAAATCGCACAACCTTTCATATGCAACTGCGATAAGGATGTACGCACATGAAGACATCCGAATTGCTCAGAAAGTTCTCGAGCCTGAACATGGAGAGCAGGCTCATCGACGTTCCCTTCCTGCTCAGGGCCCATGAGGAGGGGATGGTCGATGAAACCTCGCTCGAACCGGTTTCTTCGCTTCTGGCGCAGGAGTTTGCGGACGAGTGGGTTCCATATCCGATAGCCGACATACTAGATGAAATCGGCATGAGCTCGCGGCCTTCTACCACTGGCATCGTGGGCAAGGACAGGGGAACCGGAAGCAATCTTCACAAGACCTACAAGCTCGCCCTGAGCGAACTGGGCAAACTCTCCACGCGTTTTCCCGAGGCCGCGGATTACTATCGCCCCTGGCTCGAACGAATAGATAAGGAGCTGGAGCTGCACAGGAGCAAAGCTGAGAGGGAAAAACTCGAGCAAAGCCTCAATTTCTTCAGGAAGTCGGTCTACAGGGAACTCGAACGGCAGGACATCTATGAAAAACACTTCTGGAACGGCGTTCAGGCAAAGCTCTTGGACCACTACGACAGCGAGGAGAACCGTTGGCTCACGAGCGCCCACTATTTCTTGAGCATGCTAGGAGGCGCAAACGACCTGTCCCACTCTTCGAACGTGTTGGAGCTCGGCGCGCTCAAGCTCCAGATCCCGATTCTCGCAAGGGCCATATCGCACAGCGTGGAAACGCAGGGCGTCAGGTTCAACATACTGGGGCTTGGCGAGAGGACGCTGCTGGAGATAAGGGGGCGGGGTTCCCACCTTTCCCTCGACACCCCGGAGTTCGCATCGCTCGGCGTCGCGATGGGGGCACAGGATGCGCGCCCCGCAGACGACAGGCTCACCTCGATAGCGGTCGGCCCCGAACAGACAGGGTGGCTCAGGTGGAAAAAACTGATTCAGAGCCCTCTGTTCATAAAGCACGGCGCCAGACTTTTGCCTTCAAAGGCGTTCTGGGGGGTACGATTCCCCGAGTTCAAGCCCTCGGACCCCCCCGCCTTTCTCGAGGAACACCTCGTCGGGTGGTCCTCGGAGGATCAGCACCTGTGGGCGAAGGTTTTGAGCCTTGGCAAATCGACTCTCTACGAGATAACGATCGTAAACCAGATGAAGGGCAGGGGCGGCTACATCCCGAACGCAGCGCTCTCGCTCGTCATATCCGACGGCAAAATAAAATCGGCGAACTACACCATATTCAAGCTCAACGGCGAAGGGAAGATGATCGTGAACGTAGATAAGCGCCGGATAGAAAACCTCGTCGCGCGCGCGTCAAAAAAATCGGCTCCGATAGTTTCGAAGGAGGCGAAGGAGACGACCTTAAAATCGGAAGAGGTGGAGAAGAGGTTCGGAGGAATCGTATCATCGGCCAAGGGCTCCAAACCGGAGGAATCCGAAAAGAAGGATTTGCCGGCAGTGGATACGACCGAGCCGGCTTCAAACTCAGGCGCGCAGGCAACCCAACCGTACCTGCCGGTCGTGGCAACCTCCACGCTGCCCACAACTATAAAGAAATAACGACTTTCGAGGAACTCGGATGAACATATCAAAATATCTCACACGGATCAGCGACGACGGAAACTACTCGGGGCACATAAACGTGCCTTTTCTGCTCCTCGCGCACGAGCGGGGAATCATAGGCGAAAATGAACTCGCCCGGGCCGCGGTCCTCATCGAGGAACAGCAGGACGGCTTCTACCAGATTTCAAACGAGGTCCTGGTCAGCCTGCGCATAAACGCGGGTGTAGGTCCCGAACACGCCGAATTCCGAAGGAAAATCTCCGAAAACCGCATCGACGACGGCAGCAGGGAAAACCTGGAGGAGAACCGCCTTAAGGCGCAGGAGTCGCTCCGTCTTTTGGAGAAGGGTTTTCCCGGAGTCGCGCGCGACTACGGCCGCTGGCTGACGGAGATATCGCGCCTCGAAAAGAGGGCCTTCAACACTCCGACTCGTCAGTACGCGGCCGGCCAATACCGCCTCTTTCATGAAACCTCCATGTGGGAGGAGATGGAGATCCAAACCCTCGCCGAGAGACGCATGTGGAACAGGGTCGGAATATCCGTGCTCACCGAGGTGCAGGGGAGCGACGCGCTATGGCTCAAGAGCGCCATGGACTTCATAGACGGGATAGGCGATGCAAACGCAGACATGGGGCGCCCCTCGCAGAGGTTCAGGTTTGACGCGATAGCCTTCCAGACCGCCGTCCTTTCCGCCGCCGTCACGTGGTCGCTCGCCGAGCTCTCCACCGCCTATCGCCTCACTGAGGTCGGCGAAAAAACGGTCGTGGAAGTGGATGGTCTCAAAACCCCGGTCGTCGTCAGCACCCCGGAGTTCGCATCCGTGGACATAGCCGTCAGAATCCACGAGGGGCACCATATCGGAGGCGGATTCGTCACGCTCCCGCCTGGCCCCGTTCAGCTGGGAGAAAAACGTTGGAAGAAGCTCATGGAGAGCCCGCTTTTTTCAGCGCATCCCACGCGGCTCATACCGTCGGATGATATCTGGGGGATACGTTTCCCCGCGATGCCCCCCTCCGACCCGCCGTCCTTCCTAGATAGGCATCTGGAGGGACTCAGGACGCCGGAGCAGCACCTGTGGGCACAGGTGAACGACATGGACAGTTTACAGAGATACGGCATCACGGTGGTAAACCAGTTCAAGACTAAGAACGAGGGATACAACCCGAATGCGGCGCTTCACCTCGTGATAGCAAACGGAGAGATAGAGTCCGCGAAATACGAGATCTTCGGACTGAAGGACAACCATTCGCTGACCGTCGAGGTCGACGAGGCACGAATCTCAAATCTAATCGCCCACGCCCTGAAGTACAAAAAGTCGCCTTCGCCCAGGCAGACGGCTGACCCGGCGAAGGGTTCCGAGGGCGGGAGGAAGAAGAGGTTCGGCGGAATCTCGAAATCCGGGCGGGCCCGGCGGAAATCGTCCTCAAAGAAATCCGGCCTTTCGGTTTCAGGCGAAGACCAGCGCAAAGTCATACCCCTGCAGCCGGCCTATGCCGCCCCGGTAATAGCCGCCTCCACAAACGCGGTTTTGAAAGCGACCCGATAAAACCGAAATGCGCAGCACCGAAAAGAGCGTCAAACGGGGATAATCGTTGACCTCGAGCCCGGTCCGGGAGATTTTGCGTCAGATGCTCAGGATCGACAGCCTGCACAAGTCCTACGGATCGCAGAAGCTCTTCGACGGCGCCTCGCTCCAGATGTCACAGGGCGAAAGGCTGGGCCTCATGGGCCGCAACGGCCACGGCAAGACTACGCTGATGCGCATCGTAATCGGCGCCGAGGAGGCCGATTCCGGCACGATAGAGCTCCCGAAAAACTACAGCATCGGCTACCTAGAGCAGCACATCCACTTCGAGAGCCCGACGGTTCTAGATGTGGCCTGCGAGCGGATCCCCGAGGACAGGCTCCACGAGAGCTACCGCGCCGAGGAGATACTCTTCGGGCTGGGCTTCTCGAAGGACGATCTGTCGCGCGCGCCCCAAATGCTATCCGGCGGCTTCCAGGTCAGGCTTCAACTCGCGCGCACGCTCGTCGAATCGCCAGACCTCCTGCTCCTCGACGAGCCGACTAACTATCTCGACATAGTGTCGGTGCGATGGATAACGAAGTTCCTGCGCGCATGGGACCGGGAGCTGATCGTAATATCCCACGACCGGGAATTCATGGATTCGGTCACCACGCACACCGCCATCATCCACAGAGGCGTCATTCGCAGGATGCCAGGCTCCACCGGAAAGATATGTGAGCAGATAGCGCAGGAGGAGGAAGTCTACGAGAAGACGCGCATAAACGAGGAGCGAAGGCGCGCGGAGCTTTTGAGCTTCGTCGAGCGCTTCAAGGCGAAGAACACTAAGGCCTCCGCGGCGCGCTCGAAGATGAAGATGCTGCAGAAGATGCCGCTTCGCGACAAACTCGAGCAGATAGCCGACCTCGACTTCCGCTTCCGATACAAACCCTTTCCAGCAAAGAACGTCATGGAAGTCGAAGGCCTTTCGTTTTCATACGGCGACGCAGCCCCCCTCATATCCGATTTCAAAATCAGGGTGGGCGCCGACGACCGAATTGCGGTCATAGGCAAAAACGGAAAGGGTAAATCAACCCTCCTGAGGCTTCTTGCCGGCGAACTCGAGCCGAACGCGGGCTCTGTCCGCATGCACGCGCAGGCGTCCCCCGGCTTCTTCGGCCAGACGAACATCGAACGCTTGGTGCCATCGCGCACCGTTGAGGATGAGATCGCGGCGGCCAACCCCGCGCTCGGCAAGAGCGCGGCGCTTGGGCTCTGCGGCCTCATGATGTTTTCCGGCGAGCGCGCCCAGAGGAGGATATCGGTCCTCTCCGGCGGCGAGAAGAGCCGCGTGCTCCTAGGAAGGATACTTGCGACACCTGCGAACCTGCTCCTTCTCGACGAGCCCACGAACCACCTCGACATGCAATCGGTGGAGGCGCTCTCCGAGAGCATCGACGAGTTTCCAGGCGCGGTCGTCATCGTAACGCACGACGAGATGCTCCTCCGAAGCGTCGCCACGCGCCTCGTAGTCTTTCAGGGCGGAGGAGTCGAGCTCTTCGACGGAGGCTACGATGACTTCCTGGAGAGGATCGGCTGGGAGGAGGAGGCCGATTCCGGAAAAGAGGACGCCCCGCGGGAGGGGAAGCCCGCCGCCGGCAGGAGGGAGCTGCGCCGCCTGCGCTCTAAAATCGTTCAGGAGAGATCCTCCGCGATGCGCCCGCTGAAGGAGAGGATCGACTTCGCCGAGAGTTCCATCTGCGAGCTCGAGAGACAGATGAAGGAGGCGGAGGGCGGGCTGATCGAGGCGTCCGAGAATAAAGACGCCGTCAGGTGCGCCGGGCTCTCTCGAAATCTCAAGGAGTGTGGGGAGGGCATAGAGAAGCTCTTCGCGGAGCTCGAAGATGCCACGCTCGAATTCGAGCGCCTCTCAAAGCTCTTTGAAGAGCGCCTGGAAGAACTCGAGCCCGAAAACTCCTGACAGGCCATCTCCTGAAATGCCCCGAACTTCCGTAAAAAAACGCCCCGCGAAAGGCGGGGCGCTTTGCATGCGTCACATCCAAAAACTTACCTCCTCCTCCTCCTCGCGAGCGGTATGGCCAGCGCCGGCAGGAGCAGGAGCAACCCCATCGGATTGAATGCAGCGCCGGGGATAAGGGCGCAAGAACCGTCTGCGGCTGCAGCGAAGGATTCGGGAGTCACGGTCGAGCCGCTCTCGAGCTGCATCCTCATCGCCTCCTTTTCGTCGCAGATTGCGCCGGCGGGAATCACCTGGTCGTAGTTCGCCACGTCCCTGCAGTTGTCCACGGAGTCCGGCACGCCGTCTCCGTCCGCGTCGCGGTCGGAGAGAACGAGTGCAGAGGCGGTGGAGATGAGCGGGCTGAGTTCCGGCACGAGCTTACCGTCCTCGTCCCTTATCGCCGCGGCGAACATCATCGTGCGGAAGCCCATGCCCATCGGCGTATCGGAGAGCGCTATTTTCCACTTCCTGGCGACCTCGTCCGCCGTGGTGCCGGTCAGCTTGAACTGCTCCAGAGTGGCCTCCGGGAGGGCGCAGCGGAAATACCCGGCATCGCCGACCACGCGGTCGTCAACGCAACGCACCTCGCACTCCGCCTGCTCCACTATGCGGTTCATAAGGGGCGCGGCCGGAAAGACGATCAGCGGAAAAATCTTCGCGTTTGCCAGTCTGGCCAAACACCTTGTGTTCTCGATTGGAACGGGATGGAGCTTGTCGCAGTAAGCGCCCAGGATCCCAGGCATGTCGACGCCCTTTTCGAGCTTCACGTACGGCGCCTTCAGTTTGCCGTAGAGGATCACCTGGTGCCTCGCGCCGTCCTCGCTTAGCTTGATCGCGATGAGGTAGTCGTCGAGGTGCTTTGACAGCACGCGCTCCTTAGTCCAGGGCTCGAGCGGATCCAACACGGGGCCCGGGGTGGGAAGCGGCGGCTGTGGTTGAGGCGGCACGGGCTGCACCTGCCCCGGCAGAACCGAAGGCGGAATGATGACCGGCGGATCAAACGTAGGCGGGCCCGCAAAGGCCGCCTTCGCGCCGAAGGCTATGAGCATCAGTACCGAGACTAAAAGCGCAGGAGCAATCCTCTTCATAAGAACCTCCTCAAATGGCCCCCTTGGTATTTTATCCATCCAATAAGGATACTTAGCAAACTTCAGGCCAAAAGGGTATTCAATTTTCAACGGGATGCCCGCAGCAGCGCGCAGGTCCTGCATCCGGAGGGGATGCAGGCCCCAATGCCGTGTAATAACTGGTTTTTTAAACTTCCCCGGCGTCCGGAAAAGCGTGTGGGCCGACAGACAAAAAAACCCGACCGATGGCGTATTTCAACTCCAGGCCTTTCATAACGATAAAAGCGTCAATCGGCCGACGCCTTGCCCAGCATGCGGAAATTAAGCTCCACAGAGGCAAAGGGCCCGGCCCCGAAATCGATCCGGTTGTAGTCGCGGTCCTTGTATACGGAGCGGCTCTCGAAGGAGTTCCGGTCGAATACCCACCCCCCGGCGAGCTTCAGCTCCGCCCAGCGCGCCGGGCGAAGGCGCACCCCGCCGGAGATCCGCTTGTCGACCAGGAAGAGCCTGAGCTTCTTGTCCGGCTGAGCGTTGCGGAAATAGGTCTCGTTCGACCATACAAATTCCGTGAACGCCCGCACCGGCGGTATGAAGTCGTATCCGAGTTCAGCCGTGATCTTCAAAAGAGGCAGATATGTGAGCGAAAGATTAGCCTTGTATTCGGGAAAGAGCGTAGCCGCGATGACCGGCAGCCCTATGAGGCCGCGACACCAGCGGTTTCCTCCGAAAACAAACCCGAATCCGGGCAGAGGGATATGGTTCGCGAAGTCGCGGTTGTTCGAGTAGTTGAGAAAAGCGACCCACGCATTTCTCTTGCCCGACGGGATCCTCATGAACCATGTCGCGATAAGTTCGGCGTCATCGAAACGACCGAAAGGAACGTCGCTCGCAGAGCCGAACTGGATCGAAATCCCGCTGGTCCAGTCGTTTGAGAATTTGCGCCTGTAGGTAGGGCCGAATCGGACGTCCGTCAAATTCTTCGGAAAGGGCTCCCCCGTCGTCGGCAGAACCGCGTCGGTCTCTATTACGTGCGCCCGCACGCTCCCCTGAAACGTGAGTTCGTCTTGCCGGTTTTGCCACACCGGCACGGAGAGGAAAAGCTGCTGCTCGAGAGATGAATAAAATGTCCCCTGGCCGCTAACCTGCTCCGAAGGCAACACGAGCATCCGGTAGCGGAGAACCGGTCTGGCGCCCCCAACGTTCGGTGACGCGAATGCCGAAAAGGCCGGCTGGCCGGCCGCATCGGAAGGCCAGAAAAAGGCAAAACTGAGCGCCAACAGGGCTGTTAAGAGGGCTTTTCGCACGGACCGCAGAAGACACGCGCCGCCCCCCTTTGTCAACAGCGGCGTACCCCGTTTCGACTTTACTGGAGGCAAATCCGATAGTAATAGTGCAAACCGAACTTAAAAAAAAGGAGGCGAAACATGGGAGAGAAGGCACGGCAGATAATAGGCATGGATGCTGACGAACTCATCGGGCTCCTCAACAGGGCCTACGCCGACGAATGGCTCGCTTACTACCAGTACTGGATCGGCGCGAAGGTCATAAAGGGACCGATGAAGGACGCGATCGCGACAGAGCTCACGGAGCACGCGACCGAGGAGCTTCTTCACGCCGACATGGTCTCGAACAGGATACTGCAGCTCGGCGGCACGCCCGTGACAGAGCCGAAGGAGTGGTACTCACACACTAACTGCGGCTATGACACACCCTCGGATCCTCACGTGACGAAACTTTTGGAACAGAACATAAAGGGAGAGCGCTGCGCCATCAAGGTATACAAGGAGCTCATGGATAAAACCCAGGGCAAGGACATGATCACCTACAACATGGCCCTCAAGATCCTCGAGCAGGAGGTGGAACACGAGGAGGACCTTCAGGCGCTCGCCGAGGACCTGGAGCTGCTCTTCGCGAAATCCAGCCGCTAGAGGAAACGGAAGCTTTAAAAAACGAGGGCCGCCGGCTTCGGCGGCCCTCTTTCTTTGGCGACAATGGACGGGCGAAACAGCCCCGAGAAGATACTACTGCCCTAGTATAATCGGCAGGCCGTCCTTGCCGGAGCCCACCACCACGATCTTGGTGTTGTCGCTCTTCGCGAGCTCGCGCGTGGCCTCGACGCCGCGAAGCTTTAAGATGTTGTCGGTGAGCCCCCTGTTGACCTCGAAGTTGTAGTCGCTGATCCCCTTCGCCTCGATGCGCTTTCTCTCGGCCTCCTGGCTCTCCCTCTGCAAAACGAACTTCATCTGCTCGGCCTGCTGCTCGGCCTCGAGCTTTTTCTCTATGGCCACGGAGAGGATCTCCGGCAGCTTCACCGCGCGCAGAAGAACGCGCTCGAGCCTTATGCCCCTTCCCTCGAGCATCGGCTTCAGCTGTTCGAACATCTGCGTCGCAAGCGCCTCGCGCTCGGCCGTGTAGAGGGCCTTTGCCTCGTAGCCGGCGGTCACGCCGCGGACGACCGACCTGAGCTGCGGCACCACTATGATGTCTATGTAATTAGGGCCAACGGTCTTGAAGACGTCCGGCGCAACCCTGGGCTCGAGGCTTACCAGCGCAGAGAGGTCAAGGGTTACGATCAAGCCCTCCTTCGAGGGGACGTTCGCATCCTCCGGTATCTGAACGGTGCGGACGCTCATCTTGTGCACGTTCAGGAGAGGGTTGATGATATGGATTCCGGCATCGAGGGACTTGTCATATACCTTTCCGAAGAGCTCCATCACGCCGACGTGGCCGGCCGGGACTACCGTGATCGACTTGATCAGCAGAACCACCAGCACGATCACGCCTATGCCGATGTATCTTATGTTCTTGGAGATGCTGGGCACGTTCACGCCCGGAATCAGTTCCGCCATTTTGCCTCCTCCTCTGTGTTGTTTTCGTCGAAAGACAAGGTATTTCGCCGGAGGTCATCACATGGAGAGGACAATTGCAACGCTAACCGGACAGCCCCCGCACATCCTCTAACCGCGCGCGTTGCCGGAGCAGTCCCGCTAATGCTTGACTATTCCATCAGGCCGGATAGCTCTTGGGCATCGCTCTTTTGACCTTAAGGAGGACCACCTATGAGAAAAGTGCTGATGACCCCTGTCGCGGTAGCCTCGGCCATGTTCCTGGCGGCGAGCTCGGGAATCGCGTCCGCCGCTTACAAGCCCGATGCGAACGCCCCGCGCTCCTCGGTCCCCGCGGAATATAAATGGAAGACGGACCGCATCCTGAAGGGCGACGGGGCATGGGAGGCCGCCGTGCGGGGGGTCGACGCGGGGCTCAAGCTGCTTTCGAAGCACAGGGGGAAGCTCTCCTCCTCACAGGCCATACGCCGATGCATGGACGATTTCGTCGGGGTGAGAAAGCTGATGGATCGGGTGAGCCTCTACGCCAGCCTCAAACACACGGAGGACGACGGCGTCGAAAAGTACAACCGCATGCACCAGCGCTCACTCGCCCTCACCAGGCGATTCATGGACGGAACCTCATTCATAAAACAGGAGATACTCTCAATCGATGACGCCCGCATGGGCGAGCTCCTGAAGGAGGAAGCGCTCTCGCCGTACCGGAAGGCCATCGGGGAGATGCGCCGCCGCAAGGCGCACATGCTCCACCCCGAGGCCGAGCGCGTCATGAACCTCGCAGGCGACAACCTTCTGGCAGAGATAGATCTGAACGAGCTGCCGTCCGACGTCGAGCTCGTATTCAAAGCGGTTCAGCGCGACCTGCAGCTGCCAAGGATAAAGGACGAGGAGAACCGCGAAATCCAGCTAACGCTCGCAAACTACGGCAAATACCGCCAGTCGAAGGACCGACGCGTCAGGCGCGAGGCGGTCGAAGGATTTCTCGCCGCGCTGAAGAAATACGAGAACATACTCGCGGCAACGCTCGGCGGCGAGATGAGGCGCGACGTATGGCTCGCCCGCGCACGCCGTTACGACCGCGCGGTGGAGGCTTATCTCGACGTCGACAACGTGCCTCCCAGGGTGATGGACGATCTCGTGGCCGCGGTGCACAAAAACCTCAAGCCGCTGCACCGCTACGTCTCCCTCAGAAAGAAGCTCCTTTCGCTTCCCGACGTCCGCCTCTACGACCTGTACACACCCATCGTGCCGGCCGCGGCCAAGGATGTCCCCTACGAGGAGGCGGCGGCGGATCTCGTCGCCGCTGTCGCTCCACTCGGAAGCGAATACGCGGAGGCGCTCTCCTCAGGGGTCAAGCCGGGCAGCGGATGGGTCGACGTCTACCCGAACAAGGGGAAACAGAGCGGCGCCTTCTCCGCTTCCATCTGGGGGGTGCACCCCTTCGTCAAGATGAACTACATGAACTCGCTCGACGACGCCTCCACGCTGGCCCACGAGTTCGGCCACGCGATGCACAGCTATCTTAACTCAAGGGCCAACCCTTACATTGAATCCGGCTACTCCACGTTCACCGCCGAGATCGCCTCCACCTTCAACGAGCACCTGCTGACCCGCCATCTTCTCAAACAG
>DAONII010000021.1:0-7536 GCA_035405085.1 bacterium
CAGCCCATGTGCACCTCGAGTATCTAGCCCACGTTCATTCGCGACGGAACTCCGAGGGGGTTGAGCACGACGTCCACCGGGCGCCCGTCTTCCATATAGGGCATGTCCTCCTCGGGGAGTATCCTCGATATCACGCCCTTGTTTCCGTGCCTGCCGGCCATCTTGTCGCCGACCGAGAGCTTGCGCTTGATGGCCACGTAGACCTTGACGACCTTGATGACTCCGGGGGGCAGCTCGTCGCCCTTCGTCAGCCTGCTTATCTTCTGGTCGTACATCATCCGGACCATGTCTTCCTGTTCACCGACGCTGTCGAATATCTCAGAAAGCTCGCGCTCGACGTCGTCGTCTCCCTCGACGGAGATCTCGCTCCACTTCGAGAAAGGCATCTGCGCGAGCGCCGCATCCGTGATCACCTTGCCCTTGGCCAGAAGCACCTTCTCATCCTCGGAGTCCATCACCCTGGAGGTGGAAGTCCGGCCCACCAGCAGGTTCTTTATGCGCTTGGCCGCGGTGTCGTGTATGCCCTTGATCTCGGCCTCGAGGTCCTTGTTGATCTTCCCCTTCCTCTCGTCCTGAATCTCCTTCGCCCTGTCGTCGAGCTCGACGCCCTCGCGCGAAAACACCTGGGCGTCTATGATCACACCGCCGACTCCCGGCGGCACGCGCAGCGAGGTGTCCTTCACGTCGCCGGCCTTGTCTCCGAATATCGCGCGAAGCAGCCTCTCCTCGGGGGAGGGCTGGGTCTCGCCCTTCGGCGTAACCTTGCCGACCAGCACGTCTCCGGACTTCACCTCGGCGCCGATGCGCACGATGCCCGACTCGTCGAGATCCTTCAGGGCCTCCTCGCCGATGTTCGGAATGTCGCGGGTGATATCCTCTTTGCCAAGCTTCGTGTCGCAGGCCTGGCACTCGAACTCCTCGATGTGGATCGAGGTGAACGCGTCGTCCTTCACGACCCTCTCGCTTATGAGGATGGAGTCCTCGAAGTTGTATCCGCCCCACGGCATGAAGGCGACCATGACGTTCTGGCCCAGGGCGAGCTCACCCTCGTCGGTCGCGGGGCCGTCGGCTATGACATCGCCCGCCTTCACCTTGTCGCCCTTCTTGACGATCGGCTTCTGCGTGATGCAGGTGCTCTGGTTGGAGCGCCGGTACTTGATGAGATCGTATATGTCGACGTCGGAGGCGAACTTCTTGCGCTCGCTCTTGTCGGCCCGCACGAGTATACGATTCGCGTCCACCTCGGTGACTACGCCGTCCCTGCGGGCGACCACGGTGACTCCGGAATCGCGGGCGATCATAGGCTCGACGCCGGTCCCGACCACCGGAGCCTGCGTCCTGAGAAGCGGAACCGCCTGGCGCTGCATGTTCGAACCCATGAGGGCGCGGTTCGCGTCGTCGTGCTCCAAAAACGGGATGAGTGCGGCGGCGATGGAGACTAGCTGCTGCGGCGAAACGTCCATCATCCTGACGTCGTTCCGCGGCGCCATCACGAACTCGTTGTGCTTCCGGCACTGTACCGTGTCGTCGCGTATCGCCCCGCGCTTGTCGACCTCTATGTTGGCCTGCGCAATCGAATGCTCGCCCTCCTCGAGAGCCGTGCAGTAGCGCACGTCGTCGGTTACGCGCCCGTTGTTCACCTCGCGGTAAGGGGTCTCGATGAAGCCGTAGTCGTTGACCCTCGCGTAAACCGAGAGAGATGCGATGAGGCCGATGTTCGGTCCCTCCGGGGTCTCGATCGGGCAGATCCTGCCGTAGTGGGTCGGGTGCACGTCGCGCACCTCGAAGCCGGCGCGCTCGCGCGTGAGCCCTCCGGGCCCGAGCGCCGACAGGCGCCTCTTGTGGGTGACCTCGGAGAGCGGGTTCGTCTGATCCATGAACTGCGAGAGCTGCGACGAGCCGAAGAACTCCTTTATGACGGCGCTGACCGGCTTCGAGTTGATGAGGTCGTGGGGCATCATCGTCTCCACGTCCTGCACGCTCATGCGCTCGCGTATCGCCCTTTCCATGCGGATCAGGCCGACCCTGTACTGGTTTTCCAGAAGCTCTCCGACGGAGCGCACCCTCCTGTTGCCGAGGTGATCGATGTCGTCGATCTCGAAGCCCGGCTCGCCGTCCTTGAGTTTGACTAGATAGCGGACTGTCTCGAGGATATCCTCCTTGCGCAGCGTGCAGACTTCGAGCGGAACGTCGAAGCGGAACTTGTAGTTCATCTTGAGCCTGCCGACCTTGGAGAGATCGTAGCGCTCGGGATTGAAGAAGAGGCTCTCGAAGTGCGCGGTGGCCGCCTCCGGAGTCGTGGGATCGCCGGGGTGCTGCCTCTTGAAGATCTCGAGCTTGGCTTCCTCCGGGGTGGTGACCTTGTCGCCGAGCAGCGTGTTGCGTATGTACGGGCCGACGTTGAGCTCGTCGATGAACAGGAGCTTGAACTCCCCGACCTTGCTGTCGAGGATGCGCTCGAACGCCTCCTCGGTCAGAACCTCGTTGCAGCCCAGTATCACCTCGCCGGTGGAAGGGTCCACCACGTCGGCCGCGGCCACGCGACCGACCATCTCCTCCGCGTCCACTGGTATCCTCATGCCCTTGATCTTGGATAGCTCCTCGACCACGGACCTCGAAAAACGCTTGCCCTTCTTGACGACCGTCTCGCCCGACTTCGGGTGCTTCACGTCCTTAAGCGCGCGCTGATAGCGCAGCACCTCGGGGACCACGTCCTTCTCGAAGCGGTTGCGCGCAAGGACGGTGAAGGTCTCGTGCCTGTAGAAAAAGCCCAGTATCTCCTCGGTAGAATACCCCAGCGCGCGCAGCAGGGTCGAGACGTGTATCTTGCGTTTGCGGTCGATGCGGACGTAGACGATGTCCTTCGCGTCGAACTCGAAATCCAGCCAGGCGCCGCGGTACGGGATGACGCGCGCCGAGTACAGAAGCTTGCCCGACGAATGCGTCTTCCCCTTGTCGTGTTCGAAGAATACGCCGGGCGATCGATGGAGCTGCGAGACTATTACGCGCTCCGTGCCGTTGATTATGAAGGTGCCGAACTCCGTCATCAGGGGCACCTCGCCGAAGTAGACCTCCTCCTCCTTGACGTCGCGTATGGACTGCGCGCCGGTGGCCTCGTCGATGTCCCACACCACGAGCCGCACGACCACCCTCATGGGCGCCGCGTAGGTCATGCCGCGGTTGCGGCAGTCCTTCTCGTCGTATTTAGGCTTGTCGAGCGCGTAGCTCACGAACTCGAGCGACGCGGTGTGGTTGAAGCTCTTTATCGGAAAGACGCTTTTGAAAACCCCCTGGAGGCCCACATCGGAGCGCTGGTCCGGAGGCGGTTCAGCCTGAAGAAACTGAGCGAACGACCTCTGCTGTATGTCGATGAGCGGAGGAATGTCGATGACTGGCTGTACCTTGGAATAATCCTTGCGGATACGGCGGACCGGCTGGGTGGCCATGGCGACTCCTTGAAAACAGATGTAACCCGCCGCGCGCTGCGCGCCCCGCCCCATCGAAGCGGGGGCGGAAGCGGCAGCGTACGGCGAGGAACTCGTTACCTTCTACCAGACACGACTGCTGCTGAAGTTCTTTTACTTAACCTCGATCTTCGCGCCGGCGGACTCCAGCTTCTTCTTCATTTCGGCCGCCTCTTCCTTCGTGATGCCCTCCTTCACCGCCTTCGGAGCGCCCTCGACGAGATCCTTGGCCTCCTTGAGGCCCAGGCCGGTAATGGCGCGCACTTCCTTGATGACGTTGATCTTGTTCGCGCCGGCGTCGACCAGCACGACGTTGAACTCCGTCTTCTCCTCGGCCGCCTCCGCCGCCGCACCCGGAGCCGCTGCCACCGCTACCGGCGCCGCTGCCGACACGCCGAACGTATCCTCGAGCTCCTTGACCAGATCGGCGACCTCCATGAGGGTCATCCCCTTCAGGGCTTCCACTATCTCCTGCCGTCCGACTGTTGCCATGACTTCCTCCTTCTTATGCACCCCGACCGGCATCGTACCGCTTCCCGCGTTACGCCCGCTTGGGCACCGCCTGCGCGGCGGAATTTAAGTGCCGTGTTTTGTTGTTCGTTTGTTCAGACGATTACTGTTTAGTATCCTTGATAGCGTTCAGCGCGTATAGGAGCTTGCGCGGAACCGCCGCGAGCACGCCCACGATGTTCGACGCCGGCGCCTGCATGGAGCCAAGGGCCTTGGCCAGGAGCACCTCGCGCGAAGGCAGCTGCGCCAGCCTGTCCAGCTCCTTTATCGAGAGGACCTTGCCGTCCATGAAGCCGCCCTTTATCTGCAGGCGGTTGTTCGCCTTAGCGAAATCGACGAGCACCTTCACCGGGCTGACCGGATCCGCCTCGGAGGCGGCAAGGGCTGTCGGCTCGCTGAAGTACTCGTCCAGGTTCTCCAGTCCCTGCTCCTTGAACACCCTCTTCATCAGGCGGTTCTTGACTACCTTTATAGTCGACTGGCCCTTCCTGAGCTTCGAGCGAAGGTCGGTCATCTCGGAGACCTTAAGCCCCCTGTAGCCTGCGAATACGAGGGCCTTGGCCTTCGAAACCCTGTCGGCCAGAAACTTGACTTCCTGTGCCTTCTGTTCCCTGTTCACTTTAACCTCCTGAAAATATTTCGTGTCGCGCGCGGGCAAACCGCGCAGCGGCACGGGCGGATTCGTCAAAACTGCGTCGTATCCAGCCTGATGCCGGGGGTCATCGTGGCCGATATGGCCGCCGATCTTATATAGGTACCCTTAGCCGCGGACGGCTTCGCCTTGTTCACGGCGTCGAGCAGGGCCAAAAAATTGTCCTTCAGCTTCGCGGCCCCGAACGATCTCTTGCCCACCGGCGCGTGAACTATCGCGGCCTTCTCGACGCGGAACTCCACCTTGCCGGCCTTCTGTTCGGCCACGGCCTTCGCGACCTCGAACGTCACCGTACCGAGCTTCGGGTTCGGCATCAAACCGCGGGGACCCAGCACCTTGCCGAGCTTGCCCACGACACCCATCATATCGGGGGTCGCTATCGCCTTGTCGAAATCGAACCAGCCTCCCTCGACCTTCGCCGCCAGCTCCTCGGCGCCCGCCTCTTCGGCACCGGCGTCGAGCGCCTCCTTCTGCTTTTCGCCCTTGGCGAAGACGATCACGCGCACCTTCTTGCCTATCCCGTGCGGCAGCACGACCGCACCCCTTACGCTCTGGTCGGTCTGCTTAGGGTCGATGCCGAGGCGAATCGATACGTCCACGGTCTCGTCGAACTTCGGCTTCGAGAAACCCTCGAGCAGGCCGAGCGCATCGTCCAAGCCGTATTTCTTTTCAGGGTCGACCTTGCCCCTGTCCGCCTTGTAGCGTTTTCCAGCCATATGAACCTCCTGTTGTCCGGGCGCCCCGCGCCTCAACCGTTTGAGGGAGGGGCTCCAACAGTGATTTGACTTCGGACTGCCTGCCGGGCAGCTAACCCTCTACCTCTATGCCCATGTTCTTAGCTGTGCCCTCGACCGTGCGCATAGCCGCTTCGAGGTCGGTGCAGTTCAGATCGGGCAGCTTTATCTTCGCTATCTCCTCAACCTGCGCCTTAGTCACCTTACCCACCTTCACCTTGTTCGGGATGCCAGACCCCTTCTCCAGCTTCGCGGCCTTCAGGAGAAGGATCGAGGCCGGCGGCGTCTTCAGAATGAAGGAGAACGAGCGGTCCTGATACACGGTTATGATCACCGGTATTATCATGCCGGGCTGGTTCTGGGTCTTCGCGTTGAACTGCTTGCAGAAGTCCATGATGTTGACGCCGTGCTGGCCGAGCGCCGGGCCCACCGGCGGCGCCGGGTTCGCAGCACCCGCCGGGCACTGCAGCTTTATCTGCGCCATGACTTTCTTTGCCATAAAAACTCTCCTTAGGTCGTCTTCTCAACCTGTGTGAAATCTAGCTCTATAGGGGTCGATCTGCCGAAGATGGAGACCAGGACCTTGAGCTTGCCCTTCCCCTCGTAAACCTCGTCGACCACGCCCGTGAACGTGGAGAAGGGCCCGCTGACGACCCTGATGTTCTCCCCCTTCTCGAACTCGACCTTGGACTTGGGCTTGAGCGTGCCCTCCTCGATCTGGCTCGTTATCCTCGCTATCTCCTCGTCTGGAACCACGGGGGGATTCATCGAGCCGCCCACGAAACCGGTAACCTTGGGCGTGCCCTTCACTATGTGCCAGGTGGAGTCGTTGAGCTCCATGCGCACGAGTATGTAGCCGGGGAAAAAATGGCGCTTGGTGGTTTTCTTAACGCCCTTCTTCATCTCGACGACGTTCTCCTGCGGCAGGAGCACCTGCTCGAAGTGTTCCTCCACACCGTGCTGACGGATGCGCTCCTCGAGGGCCTTCTTCGCCTTCTGCTCGTAACCGGAATATGTGTGTACCACGTACCAGTGCATCGCCATTGGCCTACCCCTGTCGGTTCTAGCCGTAAAAGATCCTGACCACCGCACCCCAGAGCATATCGAACAGGAAGAATATGAGTGCGCATATCGCCACGAGCACGGACACCACGCCCGTTGACATCATGGTCTCCTTGCGCGCCGGCCAGACGACGCGCGAGAGCTCGGTTATCACCTCGTTGGTGAACTCGTTCACCCTGGTGCTCCTCACGAGAAGCACGAAGGTCAAAATGCCCGCACCCGCCGCAACGATGTCCGGCGGGGAGATCATCCAATCGATCGGCATCGGAATGCCGGCGGCCACCCAGATTGTGGCTACGAGCTCGCGGGCGATCATCCACGTCAGAAACCCGCAGAAGAGGTATATCAGGCTCACTGTCTTCTGGCTGCGCTGCATAAAAAACCTTTCCCGGCTCAGGGGGCATGGCGAAGGGCTCGAGTCCAAAAACCGCCCTTAATTCGCCTGTCCTTACGCCTTACGCATACGATCCATGATTTTTTCTGCCGATCTCCTGCAGGGGAGACAGGAATCGAACCTGCAACCCCCGGTTTTGGAGACCGGTGCTCTGCCAATTGAGCTACTCCCCTCCGACGACATCCCCCTGGCGTTCCTAAAAAGATCGGCAGAAAAAATCATGTCGTTTTGAAAAAGAGCTGGCCGCGCATTTCAAGCTTCAAAGCCCCGCGCAAACCCCCGCCCGCATACGCGGGCGCAGAGGGATCACTTCGTTTCCCTGTGGACGGTGTGCTTTCCGCAGAAGCGGCAGTACTTCTTAAACTCGAGCCTGTCCGTGGTCTTCTGCTTATTCTTCGTCGTGGAGTAGTTCCGACGCTTGCACTCCTGACATGCCAGCTGAACGATCGTCCTCATATGATCTCCGTAAGACAGTGGTTGTGCGTTTCCAAATCGCCGCCGAACAAACCGTGCGCAAAGGCCTTACAAATGAGCCGAGGATGGGAATCGAACCCACGACCTCATGCTTACCATGCATGTGCTCTACCGACTGAGCTACCTCGGCGACTTCTAACTTCCCTACTTGCCAATTGGCGGAAATCTGGAGCGGGAGACGGGTTTCGAACCCGCGACCCTCAGCTTGGAAGGCTGATGCTCTACCACTGAGCTACTCCCGCATCT
>DAONII010000021.1:7636-11764 GCA_035405085.1 bacterium
TTCACCGCTATCAACTGCTCTTAAAGGCAAGGTGTGGAGAGGGGAGGATTCGAACCTCCGAAGGCTAATGCCGGCAGATTTACAGTCTGCTCCCTTTGGCCGCTCGGGAACCTCTCCTTCGAATTCAAAAAACCAGTGAGAAGTGGGAAGTGAAAAAAACGAATGGGTCGACTTCTCACCTTTCACCGCCCTTCACCGCCTGTTACGGAGCCGACGGCCGGACTCGAACCGGCGACCTGCTGATTACAAATCAGCAGCTCTACCAACTGAGCTACGTCGGCAATTCCCGAAGAACTCAAAACAGGAAAACCACCGATCCTGCCCGGATCAATGCAGCTTCGCGCCGCCTAAGAGTTCCTTCCAGCGAAACTCTCTCTACAGAAAAAACGCGCACGGATTGTCAATGAACAAAAAAGAGACACGCGCACACACGTGCGTGTGAACGCGAAAAACTATTTTTTCGCCACAAATCCCGTGATGAAAGAGACGCGCCGAAGCGTCGCTTCCACTTGATTTCCTTCAGGAAATAAGAGGATTCAGGCAGACCGCGCTCTTCTCCCTGGAAAAAGTCGTGAATATCTAGGGGGAATAAATGCGATTGTCAAGGCAATTAAAGGAGTTACGGCATGGTTTTTGCTAGGCTCAAAAGCCACCTCTGGCGCGCCACCTCTCCCATAAAAAGGGCCCCCGCCACGGATACGTTATACGAACCGATCTTTCCCTCCATAGGTATCGAAAGCAGCTGATCGCACCTCTCCTTGACGAGCCGCCTCATGCCTACGCCCTCGGCTCCAAGGACTATGGCCACATTATCTCCTTTAAAATCATGCATATAAAGCGATTCGCCCGTCTCCCCGGCGGCACCGAATACCCAGAACCCCCTATCCTTTATATAGCTCAGCGTCTGGGCGACATTGGTCACCTGGGATATCGGAAGATGCTCCGTGGCCCCCGCCGAGGACTTGACGACCGTGGGGTTGACCGACGCCGCGTTGTCGCGCGGCAAAAAGATTCCATGCACGCCCATGAGGTGCGCTGTCCTTGCTATGGAGCCGAGGTTTTGGGGATCGGTTACGCCGTCCAGAACCACTATGAAACCCTTTCGGGGATCCGAAAGGGCCTCGTCGATTATGGCCTCAAGCGTGGAGTAGGGAAACGGATCGCACCTGGCGGCCACTCCCTGGTGCTTTTCGGTATTCGCGAGTTTCGCGACCTCGTCGCGGGCCACGCGCCTTAGCGTCACCCCGCTCCCGGAGGCCGCCTCCTCGATCGCCGAGAGCTCCCTGCCCCTTCGCCCCGATGCGACAAGGACCTCGTGACAGCGCCTTTTGCCAGCCCTCATGACCTCGAGAACCGGATTGGTGCCGTAGATTATCTCGAAGCCGGCCATTTACGCCTTCTTCTGCTCCTGTTCCTTCTTCGTCTCGTCGATCACGCGCTGGGCGATATGAGCCGGGACCGCCTCGTAGTGCGAAAACTGCATAGTGTAGGAGCCGGCGCCGCTCGTTATCGACTTGAGCGATGCTGAATACTGGTAGAGCTCCGCCATCGGGACCTTAGCGCGTATTATGCCGCTGTCCATGCCCGTCACGCGCCCGCGGCGCTGGCTGATGTCGCTCGACAGATCGCCCATGAAATCCTGCGGGGCATAGACCTCCAGATCGACCACCGGCTCCAGAAGCTGCGGCGCCGCCTCGGCCATCGCGTTCTTGAACGCGAGCGAGCCCGCTATCTGGAACGACATGTCCGAGGAGTCGACGTCGTGGTAGGAGCCGTCGTAGACGGAGACCTTGAGATCGACGACAGGATAGCCGGCGAGGGTCCCCTTCGCCATGGATTCGCGGACGCCCTTCTCGACGGCCGGAACGTACTTGGAGGGGATCGCGCCGCCGACGATCTCGTCGACGAACTCGTAGCCGCCGCCGGACGGCAACGGCTCGAGGCGCAGCCAGCAATCGCCGTACTGCCCGTGCCCGCCGCTCTGCTTCTTGTGCTTTCCCTGCTTCTCGGATTTCTTCGTGATCCTCTCGCGGTAAGGGATGTGCGGCTTCCCCAGATCCACCTCGACGTTGTAGCGCTCGTTCAAGCGCTTCACCATCACGTCGATCTGTATCTCGCCCATCGCGGTCACTATCGTCTCGGAGAACTCCTTGTCTATGTGGTAGGTGAGCGTCGGGTCGATGTCGGTGAGCTTCGACAGCGCTATGCCCAGCTTGTCCTGATCCTTCTTGGCCTTGGGCAAGACCGCCATCGGAACGACCGGCTTCGGAAAATCTATCGGCGCAAGCGTCAAGGCGCCGTTCTTCACGGTGAAAGTGTCGTTTACGTAGGTGCTCTTGAGCTTGGCCACCGCCGCGATGTCCCCGGCCGGCGCCTCCTCGGATTCCATCCTCTCCTTGCCTCGCATCACGATCAGGTGGCCCATGCGCTCGGATGCGCTCTGGGTGCCGTTGTAGATGTCTTCGCCGGACTTGACCGTCCCGGACCACACGCGGAAGAAGAAGACGTCGCCGATTCCGGGGTCGGATGTGGTCTTGAAGACCTGCGCGAGCAGCTGCCCGGCGGGATCAGCCGAAAGAGCGGCCTCGGAGCCGTCCTGCTTCTTCGCCTTGACCGGAGGCATGTCCGCGGGGCTAGGAAAGTTGTTCGCGACGACGGCGAGGAATGCCTCCACGCCGCAGTTGTTCACTCCGCTGCCTATGAAGACCGGGTTGAGGGTGCCCGCAGCGATACCCTTGACCATCCCCTTTTTGAGCTCCTCCTCGGAGAGCTCTCCGCTCTCGAGGTATTTTTCCAGCAGCGCCTCGTCGCTCTCGGCTATGGCCTCCATCAGAGCGGTGCGCTTCTCCTTCGCCTCGCCGGCCATATCGGCGGGCACGTCGGTCTCCTTCGAATTGCCCCCCTCGTTCACGTATGCGCGCATGTTCAGGAGGTCGACGACCCCCTTGAAGGAAGCCCCGCCCCCTATCGGCATCTGGAAGAGCGCGGCTCCTGATGCGAGCTTGTCCTTGATGGAGGCGAGCGCCGAGTCGACGTCGGCGCGTTCTGCGTCGACCTTGTTCACGAAAAAGACCCGGGCCCTCCCGAACTTCTTCGCATAGCCGTCGAGCCTGACCGTCGCCACGTCCGCACCGTTGACCGAATCCACCACGCAGCACACGATGTCGGCCACCGCCATCGAACCGACCGCTTCCCCTATGAAGTCGGCGTATCCGGGGGTGTCGATGAGGTTGATCTTCTTTCCCGAGAACTCTACGGGCGTTACCTTCGAGGTGATCGACTGCTTCCGGTCCACCTCTATCGGGTCGTAATCGAGTATCGAATTGCCGTCGTCCACGCTCCCCTGACGGCCGGTCGCCTTCGACGAGAAGAGGGCGGCCTCCACGATCGTAGTCTTCCCCACGCCCTTGGAGCCCACGAGCGCGACGTTTCTGATCTGTGCTGTATCATACTTTTTCACGAAAGCCTCCTTGGGATGTATTGGGAACCTGCGTGTTTAGCCGTACTCGGAGGCGAAATCAAGTTGAAACGCCCGGCCCGGGAGGTTCGAACCCGGGCGCGCCGAGGGGCGCATGACATCGCCCCGTCCGAACGACGATCGAATAATTCGGATCACTCAGGGATTGTATCGAAAATTCGTATATTCGGTTTTCGAATACTCCAACTTCTCAGGTGTCTTCGCGGAACCTTATGTAGTCGCCGCGCAGCGCCTTCTCGACGCCCTCGATGAGCTCCTGCTTGCCGAAGGGCTTGTAAAGGTAGAGCTCGATGCCGCCGGCCCGAAGGAAGCGGTCGAGCCGCTGTCCGGACGGGGAGCCGGAGATCGCGACCACGCGGGTGTACGGCTTTATCGCCTTTATCTGCTCGCACGCCTCGGTGCCGTCCATGCCCGGCATTATGAGATCCATGAGGACAACGTCGAAATCCTCGCCGCGGACCAGCTTCACCGCTTCCTCGCCGGTGTTCACCTTCCTTACCTCGTATCCGGCGGGCGAGAGAACGAGCTCTATACCCTCGCAGACGCTCGGCTCGTCGTCGACCACGAGGATCTTTCTCTTTTCCGGCATAGCCACCTCCGATAGGTCATGTCATATAGACAGAGGAAATTATGTAAATCAACCGATTTCA
>DAONII010000022.1:0-11316 GCA_035405085.1 bacterium
AGGAGCTTCAGAAGAAATATCCGACCGTCGCCTTTCTCCCCGACGAGGCCGGCAGGGTCGCCGAGGGCGCCGGGGAGGCCGTGCACAAGGCCTCCGAGCGTTTCGTGAAGGCGGTCATGGCCACGATGCAGAAGTTCCCGACCTCCCCCGCTATCATGAAGGCCTACGAGCACATCGGCTCCATCGGCGGTTAGCGGGTGAGGCGTTTTAACGCGGATTGTCCGCTGTGTCTTTCGCAGGCGGCCGAAGCTTTCTTCGAGGAAGCCGGCCGCCTGTATTTTTCCTGTTCGCGATGCGGCCTCAAGTTTCTGGACCCGTCTGGCCGGCCTTCGCCCGAGGAGGAGAGGGCGCGTTATCTACTGCACCAGAACGATGTATCAGACGAGGGCTACCGCGGCTTCGTGAAGCCGCTGCACGACGCGATAGCCGGGCGCGTCTCCCGCGGGGGCGAGGGCCTCGACTTCGGGGCGGGTCCCGGGCCGGTGCCCGCCGACATGCTCGCCAGATCCGGTTACGAAGTTCGGCTCTTCGACCCTTTCTTTCATCCGAACGAGGCACTCCTCGGCCGGCGCTACGATTTCGTCGTCGCCTGCGAGGTCGTGGAGCACCTCCACGACCCCGCCGCGGAATTCAAAAAGCTCAGGGGCCTGCTCTCGCCGGGGGGGCTGCTGGCCGTGAAGACCGCGCTTCACGGGCCCGGAACGGATTTTTCGAGATGGCACTATCGGAGGGATCCGACCCACGTGGCGTTCTATTCGAGGAAATCCTTCATGTGGGTGAGGGATCGGCACGCGTTCGCGGCGGTCGAATTCCCCGCGCCCGACGTAATACTGCTGACCGCGTGAGCTCGTCCGGCGCACTTCGCTCAGGGTGTAGTTATAGTTTACATATCGTGTCCTTTTTCCTTATATTCAGGTGGCACCGGGCCTTGGCCGAGCGCAGCGCCGAACTCGGCCGGCCTAGAGGGGAAAAGTGCACAAGGATACCGCCACCATAATCTCCACAAGCAACGAATCCCCGCTGCGGTCCGAGCTCTTCAGCAGCGAGCAGCTGAAGCGCTACGGGAAGACGCTCGCGGCATCGCACCGGCTCGGAAAGCGAGGGAGGCCGGACTGGCTCCTCGAGCGCCTCGACGAGAACGAGCGGGTGCTGGTCGATGCGTGCGGCCTTCTGACCGAGGCTGTGAAGGAGAGCCTGAGGGTGACGCCCGCAGGTGAGTGGCTTCTCGACAACTTCTACCTGATAGAGGAGCAGATAAGGACCGCGAGGAGGCACCTGCCGCGCGGCTACAGCCGTGAGCTGCCGCGGCTGGCCTCCGGGCCGTCCGCCGGGCTCCCCCGCGTCTACGACATAGCTCTTGAGGCGATATCGCACGGCGACGGGCGGGTGGATCTCGACCGCCTGATCGGCTTCGTCGCATCATACCAGACGGTGGGCGAACTGACGCTCGGCGAGCTGTGGGCGGTCCCCATCATGCTGCGCCTGGCGCTTCTGGAGAACATCCGCAGGGTGGCGGCGCGGAACGCGGCGGACCGTTTGAACCGCAACCTGGCCGTCCACTGGGTCGACCGCATGGTGGAGGTGGTCGCCACGGACCCGAAGAGCCTGATCCTCGTAATAGCGGATATGGCGCGGTCGAATCCCCCGATGGGAAGCGCTTTCGTCGCGGAGTTCGCGAGGAGGCTGCAGGGCCAGAGCCCGGGGCTGACCCTTTCGCTCACCTGGGTCGAGCAGCGCCTCTCCGAGTCGGGGATGACCATCGAGCAGATGGTCCGGCTTGAAAACCAGCAGCAGGCGGCCGACCACGTCTCCCTGAGCAACAGCATACGGAGCCTCAGGTTTCTCGGGGCGACGGACTGGCGCGAGTTCGTGGAGGCGATAAGCCTCGTCGAGCAGAGGCTGCGCAGGGATCCCCCCGGCATCTACGCCCTCACCGACTTCACCACCCGCGACCGCTGCAGGCACGTGGTCGAGCGGATCTCGAAGAGGAGCTCCCTCTCCGAGGTGGAGGTCGCGGCCGCCGCCGTGGATCTGGCGACGGAGGCAGCCGACGAGCTCGGCAGGGAAGACCGCAGGGCGAACGTGAACTATTTCCTTCTGGACCGCGGGCTGCCGGAGCTCGAGCGCCGCGCGAAGATGCGCCGCTCGCTGCCCGTCATTTTGAGCCGCTGCGCAGCGCGCCACCCTCTTGCAGCCTACCTCGGCGCGGCCGCGGCCGTTACGGCGGCGGTGGCCTGGGGCTTCGTCTCCACCGCTGTCTTCTGCGGGACCGCGGGTTGGCTCCTCCTTCTGGTCTCCATTCTTTCCGTCCTCGCGGCCGGCCAGCTGGCGATATCGATGGTGAACTGGGTGGTGACCGTCGTTGTCCCTTCGCGCCCTCTGCCGCGCATGGATTTTTCGAAGGGGATACCTCCCGAGGCGCGAACGCTCGTCGCCGTTCCCACGATGCTCACTAGCCCCAACGGCGTCGACGACCTGCTCGAGGCCCTGGAGGTGCGCTTTCTCGCGAACCGCGACGCATACCTGCATTTCGCCCTCCTCACCGACTTCAAGGACGCCTCTTCGGAGAGCTTGCCGGGAGACGAAGCGCTGGTCGAGCGCGCGAGGAAGGGGATAGAGGGGCTGAACGAGAAATACGGCGGGGGGAGGGGTGACATATTCTTCCTCTTCCACAGGCCGCGCAGGTGGAACCCCCACGAGCGGGTCTGGATGGGATACGAGCGCAAGCGCGGCAAGCTCGCCGATTTGAACGCGCTCCTTCGGGGTGACGCGGGGGATAGGTTTTCCGTGGTGGAGGGGGAGACGGAAGTCCTCTCCAACGTGAAATACGTGATAACGCTGGACACCGATACGCAGCTGCCCAGGGACGCCGCGCGCCAGTTCGTCGGTGCGATGTTCCATCCGCTCAACCGCCCGCGCTTCGATTCCGGCGGGCGCCGGGTGCTCGAGGGGTATTCGATCCTTCAGCCGCGGATGGCGGTCAGCCTGCCCGTCTCGGGCCCCTCGCCTTATTCAAAACTGTTTGGAAGCGATTCCGGGGTGGATCCCTACACCCTCGTCGTGTCGGACCTGTACCAGGACCTGTTCGGCGAGGGTTCGTTCGTAGGAAAGGGGATCTACGACGTGGACTCGTTCGAGGGGGCGCTGGCGGGCCGGTTTCCGGAGAACCGGATCCTGAGCCACGACCTCATCGAGGGGTGCTACGCGCGTTCCGGATTCTTCAGCGACGCGGTGCTGTTCGAGGCCTACCCGCAGAGCTACAGGGCCGACGTGGACCGCAGGCGCAGGTGGATTCGGGGTGACTGGCAGATCGCGGCGTGGCTGTTTCCGTGGGTGCCGGCGGAGGGAGGGGGGTACGCGAGAAATTCTCTCTCGATGCTGTGCCGCTGGAAGATCTTCGACAACCTGCGGCGCAGCGTCACCCCGGCGGCGCTTTTGCTCCTGATGCTTCTTGGCTGGTGCGCCCTTTCGCCGGCGTGGTTCTGGACAGCATCGGTGTTCGGCATCTTCATGCTGCCCCAGCTCGGCCGCTCGGTAAACGAGCTCCTGAGCAAGCCGGAGGACGCATCCTTTCTTCAGAACGCGGCCTCCGTGATGCGCTCGTTTTCGGCCGGGATAACGCAGAGCCTGTTTTCTATCGCATGCCTGCCGTACGAGGCCATGTTCAGCCTCGATGCCGTTTTGCGCACGCTGGGTCGCCTGTTCTTCACTCACCGTAGCCTCCTCGAATGGAGGGCGTCCACCGACCCGGTCTTCAAAAAGTCCGAGACGCCTGCCTCCGCCCTGAAGTCGATGTCCGTTTCTCCCGTACTGGCGGCTTCGGCCGGCGTCGCGACGGCCTTACTCGCACCGGCTTCGCTTGCGGTGGCGGGGCCGCTCATCCTCGTCTGGCTCGTATCGCCGGGAATAGCCTGGTGGATGAGCCGTCCGGCTCTTCGCCGTGCGCCGCAGCTGGGGCCCGCGCATCGCGCGTTTTTGCGGAAGGTATCGCGGAAGACCTGGGCGTTCTTCGAGACCTTCGTCGGTCCCGAGGACAGCTGGCTGCCACCCGACAACTACGAGGAGCACCGCGACGAGCCGATAGGGCACAGGACCTCGCCCACGAACATCGGCCTCTCGCTTCTGGCCAATCTCTCGGCATTCGACTTCGGCTACATACCGGCCGGCGTGCTGATCGAACGGACCTCGAACACCTTCGACACGATGGATCAGCTGGAGCGCTACCGCGGGCACTTCTACAACTGGTACGATACGCAGACCCTCGCCCCGCTCCAGCCGGTGTACATATCGACGGTGGACAGCGGAAACCTCGCGGGCCATCTGCTCACCTTAAGGCAGGGGCTTATAGAGCTCTCCGAACGCAGGATACTCGAGCCCAGGTGGAGGGAGGGAATAGAGGACGCGATATGGTCGCTCGGCGACCAGCTCGATGCGGATTGGAAGAGGCGCTTCGACAGGGTGCTCGTCGAGCTTGGCACCCGTCCGGAGAGTTCTCCCGAAGGGCTCTCAGCTTCGTGGAGGTGCCTGTCGCGGGTCGACGGTATGATAGATGAACTAACCCGCCTCCTGGTTTCCGATCCGAACGCTTCGGAACTGGCAAAGTGGTGGGCCCAGAGGCTTGCCGCTCAGTGCCGTGCGATAACCGAGGATCTTGCCTCGCATGCGCCGTGGCTTTCCGGCTCGAATGAAGCCTCGTCGCTTCCTTTCTCCGACGCGATTCCGACGCTGCGAGATCTGGCGCGCGCCACCGATGACGAGGGATTGCCGGCAGAGATCAGCGCCTCAGTTCAGGAAGGGAGGCGAAGGGCGATCGAGCGCATCGCGGCCATGGACAGGCTTGCTCTCAGGGCGGAGGAGTTCGCCAGGATGGACCACGACTTCCTGCTCGACAAGACGCGCCGCCTGATGGCGATAGGCTACAACGTGAACGAGCGCAGGCGCGATCCGAGCTCATACGACCTGCTCGCATCCGAGGCGAGGCTCGCCTGCTTCGTCGCGATAGCGCAGGGGGATCTGCCCCAGGAGAGCTGGTTCGCGCTCGGCCGCCTGTTGACCCGCGCTGCCGGCCAGCCGGTCCTTTATTCCTGGAGCGGGTCGATGTTCGAGTATCTGATGCCGATGCTGGTCATGCCCTCCTACGAGGGGACCCTGCTGGATCAGACCTGCGGGGCGGCGGTGGAGGCGCAGATATCGTACGGGAAGAAGCGCGGGGTTCCGTGGGGCGTCTCGGAGTCCTGCTACAACGCGTTGGACGTCAATTTCAACTATCAGTACCGCGCCTTCGGCGTTCCGGGGCTGGGGCTCAAGCGCGGCCTCGCCGAGGACCTGGTGATCGCGCCCTACGCCTCCATGCTTGCCCTGATGGTGGCGCCGCGGGACGCCTGCCGCAATCTGCAGCGCCTCTCCTCCGAGGGGGTGCAGGGCAGGTACGGGTTCTACGAGGCGGTGGACTACACGAACTCGCGCCTGCCCCGCGGACACCAGCAGGCGGTCATACGCTCCTTCATGGCGCACCACCAGGGGATGGGCTTTCTCTCGCTCGCGTGGGTTCTGCTCGACCGCCCGATGCAGCGGCGGTTTTCGGCGGATCCGCTCTTCCAGGCGACGATGCTGCTCCTGCAGGAGCGCATACCGAGGGCCACGGCCTTCCATTCCCAGAGCGCGGAGTTCTCCGACGTGCGCCCCGCCTCCGAGGAGCCGGCGGCGCCGATGCGCGTCTTCAAGAGCTACGATACGCCTGCGCCGGAGGTTCAGCTTCTCTCGAACGGCCGATATCACGTCATGGTCACCAACGCGGGCGGCGGTTACAGCCGCTGGAACGACCTGGCTGTGACGCGTTGGCGCGAGGATGCAACCTGCGACAACGCGGGCATGTTCTGCTATCTGCGCGACGTCGAAAGCGGCGAGTTCTGGTCCGCAGCTTACCAGCCCACCCAGAAGAAGCCGGTTAGCTACGAGGCGCTCTTCTCCGAGGCACGGGCGGAGTTCAGGACGAACCGCGATGACTACGACGTACACACCGAGATAGCGGTATCCCCCGAGGACGATGTCGAGCTTCGCCGCGTGAGGATAACGAACCGTTCGCGCCTGCAGCGGACTATAGACGTGACGAGCTACGCCGAGGTCGTGCTTTCGTCCCCCGCGGCCGACGAGCTTCATCCCGCTTTCAACAAGCTGTTCGTCCAGACCGAGATAGTCCCGAAGAGGAGGGCGATATTCTGTACGCGCCGGCCCCGCTCCGCCGGCGAGCTGGTTCCGTGGATGTTTCACCAGGTCTACGTCCACGGAGGGCGCGCGGGTGAACCATCGTTCGAGAGCGACCGCACCTCTTTTTTGGGACGCGGCAACACCGTGGAGAACCCCCGCGCGGTGGCCGAAGGCTCGCCGCTTGCCGGGACGCAGGGATCGGCGCTCGATCCGGTGGTGGCGGTAAGGTACAGGATTACGCTGGAACCTCACGCGGCGGCGACCGTGAACATAGTCACCGGCGTGGGCGAGAGCCGCGAGGCGGTGGACGAGCTGGCCGAGAAATACCACGACCGGCGGCTCGCCGCTCGCGCGTTTGACCTGGCCTGGGTGCATAGCCAGGTCTCGCTCAGGCAGCTCAACGCTACCGAGGCGGATGCGCAGCTTTACGGAAGGCTGGCGGGCTCCATACTCTATGCGCACTCCGCGCTGCGTGCTCCGGCGAGCGACATAATAAGGAACCGCAGGGGGCAGTCTGGCCTCTGGGGATACGCGATATCGGGCGACCTTCCCATCGTCCTCGTACAGATAAGCGACCTGGCGAACATCGAGCTCGTGCGCCAGATGGTGCAGGCCCACGCATACTGGCGGATGCGCGGCCTCGTAGTGGATCTCGTGATATGGAACAACGACCAGTCGGGCTATAGGCAGTCGCTTCAGGAACAGGTGATGTCCCTGATCGCCGGCAGCGTCGAGGCGAGCCTCGTCGACCGCCCGGGCGGGATATTCGTCCGTTCCATCGATCAGATACCGACCGAGGACAGAATCCTCTTCCAGACGATAGCGCGCGCGATCATATCGGACAGCCGCGGTACGCTGGAGCAGCAGCTGGGCAGGAGGCATCCGAAGGAGCCTTCGATTTCTCGTATCGCCGGGCATGGCCGTGCGCCGAGAAACGAAACCGCTCTGCAGGCGCGGCCGGAGAGGGATCTCGCCTTCTCCAACGGGCTGGGCGGATTTACGAGGGACGGCCGCGAGTACGTAATCATCACCGGGCGCGGCGAGGTCACGCCCTCGCCGTGGGTGAACGTCATAGCGAACCCGCGCTTCGGGACCGTAGTATCGGAGAGCGGCCTCTCCTACACTTGGAGCGAGAACGCGCACGAGTTCCGGCTGACGCCCTGGGCGAACGATCCGGTATGCGATTCAGCCGGTGAGGCCTTCTACCTGCGCGACGAGGAGAGCGGGCATTACTGGTCTCCGACCCCGTTGCCAGCCCCCGGTAAAGGCCACCGCGTGAGCCGCCACGGCTTCGGGTACAGCGTCTTCGAGAGCTTCGAGGACGGAATCCGCTCGGAGCTTTGGATATACGTGGCCACGGACGCTCCGGCGAAGCTAGCGGTGCTCAAGGTGCGAAACGAGTCCGGCCGTTACCGAAGGCTTTCGGCCACCGGCTACGTCGAGTGGGTCCTCGGGTGCCTTCGTTCGAGATCCGCGATGCACGTCGTCACGGACATAGATCCCGCCAGCGGCGCTGTGTTCGCGCGCAACGCCTACAACGCCGAGTTTGCGGAGAGAGTAGCCTTCTTCGACGCGGGCGACGAGGTGCGCACCGTCACCGGAAACAGGCTGGAGTTCATAGGGCGAAACCGCTCCATACGAAACCCCGCGGGGATGGAGAGGGTGAGGCTGTCGAACAGGGTAGGGGCCGCATTCGATCCGTGTGCGGCCATCCAGGTCTCCTTCGACCTCGTCGACGGGCAGGAGCGTGAGACGGTTTTCACCCTCGGCGCCGGCGCCAACGATGAGGAGGCGCGCGCGCTGGTCTACCGCTTCCGCGGCGAAGGAGCCAGGACGGCGCTCGAGGGGGTCTGGGAGAAATGGAACCGTACGTTGGGGGCCGTATACGTCGAGACTCCGGATGCGGCGACGAACGCGCTCGCGAACGGCTGGCTGCTCTACCAGACGATATCCTGCCGAATGTGGGCGCGAAACGGCTATTATCAGCCCGGCGGGGCCTTCGGTTTCCGCGACCAGCTTCAGGATGCGATGTCGCTCGTGCACGCGGAGCCAGGACTTTTGCGCGAGCACATACTGCTGGCCGCCTCCCGCCAATTCCGCGAGGGTGACGCACAGCACTGGTGGCACCCGCCCTCCGGGCGCGGCGTGCGCACGCGTTGCTCCGACGACTTCCTCTGGCTGCCCGCTGCGGTTTGCCGCTACGTGCTCTCGACCGGGGACACCGGCGTTCTCGACGAGCCGGTTCCGTTTCTGGAGGGTCGGCTGCTCAATTCGGACGAGGAGTCCTACTACGACCTGCCCGCGAGGTCGGGCGAGCCGGCCTCTCTGTACGAGCATTGTGTTCGCGCAATACTTCGCGGACTGACCTCCGGCCCCCACGGCCTGCCGCTAATAGGTTCCGGCGACTGGAACGACGGCATGAACCTAGTGGGAGAGGAGGGGCGGGGCGAGAGCGTATGGCTGGGCTTCTTCCTGTATCACGTGCTCATGACGTTCGAGAGCGTTGCGAAGGAGAAGGGGGATGCGGCTTTCGCCGCGAGATGCCTGGATGAGGCGAAGCGGGTGAAAGCCAACATCGAACACCACGGATGGGACGGGGAATGGTACCGGCGCGCATTCTTCGACGACGGTGCCCCGCTTGGTTCGGCGCTCAACACCGAGTGCCGTATCGACGCGATAGCCCAGAGCTGGTCGGTCATCTCGGGCGCGGGGGACCCTGAGCGAGCCCGGCTCGCTATGGAGGCGCTGGACCGGCACCTTGTCGACCGTGAGCACTCACTCATCAAGCTCCTTGCCCCCCCCTTCGACACCTCCGAGCTCAACCCGGGCTACATCAAGGGATACGTTCCGGGCGTGCGCGAGAACGGCGGGCAGTACACGCACGGGGCGGTGTGGGCCGCCATGGCCTTCGCCGCGCTCGGCGACAGCGACCGCGCCTGGGAGCTTTTGGGCATCATAAACCCGGTGAACCACGCCTCCACGCCAGAGGCCAGCGCCGTCTACCGCGTGGAGCCCTATGTGGTAGCCGCTGACGTATACGCGTCGAAGCAGCACACCGGCAGCGGCGGGTGGACCTGGTACACGGGCTCGGCGGCGTGGATGTACAGGCTGATAGTCGAATCCCTCCTCGGGCTGAACTTGAAGCCCGGGAGGCTTGAATTCTCACCGCGGCTGCCGCGCGGATGGGATTCGGTCAAGATATCCTACCGCTATCGCGAGACAATCTACGCGATAGAGATCCGGCGCTCGGCTGACGGGGGAAAGGGAGTCTCAGTCTCCCTCGACGGGGAAAGACAGGAAGGCCCGTTTGTTTCGCTCGACGACGATCGACGCCAGCATGAGGTCGAGGTCGTAATCTAGATCGTATTCCCGGACAGTCCGGAAATGATTGCACTCGCCCTCGAATGATGTTCATAAGGGCTCAGGCCGTTTGGCGGCCGAAACAGGGGAGTAAGCTGCATATGAGCTCTATCTTCAGACGATTTCCGAACACGTTCTGGATCGGCAACACGATGGAGATCTTCGAGCGGATGTCCTGGTACGGCTTCTTCGCGCTCTCCTCGCTGTACATAACGGGTTCGGTCGAGAGCGGTGGGCTGGGCTTCACCTCCGAGGAGCGCGGCTTGCTTCAGGGGGTGGTGACCTTCTTCGTCTATCTGTTCCCGTTTTTCACCGGCGCCTTGGGCGACCGGTACGGTTTCAAGAAGATGCTGCTCGTATCCTACTGCGTCCTTTCGCCCGCCTACTACCTGCTCGGCCAGATGAAGACCTTCCCGACGTTCTTCATGGCCTTCTTTCTCGTCGGCATCGGCGCCGCGATATTCAAACCGCTGATAGTAGGCACCATAGGCAAGACTACAGACAAGAGGACCGGGTCGCTTGGCTTCGGCATCTTCTACATGATGGTAAACATAGGGGGCTTTCTGGGGCCGTTCGTGGCCGGAGCCATAAGAAACGAGGGTTGGAACTACGTCTTCATAGCCTCGTCGATCTGGATAGCCCTGAACATCCCCCTCCTGCTCTTGTTCTACAAGGAGCCGACGCACGAGCACTCCTCCGACGTAAAGCGCAGCTTCGGAAAGGTCATGAGCGACATGATGGAGGTGCTGGGCAACGGGCGCTTCTTCGTTACGATCTTTGTGCTGCTGTTTGTGCTCGTCATGGGCTCGAAGTGGCTGAGCTTGAGCGAGGTGTTTCTTTACAGCGCATTGTGGCTCGCGCTCAACTTCGCCCTCGACCTGCTTCTGTCGCTTTCCGGACGGGGCGACCTAAGGATGAGGGTGGGGAACGGGCGTTTCCTGCTCTTCCTCCTTCTGCTGTCGAGCTTCTGGGTCGCGTTCAACCAGATATTCCTGACGCTTCCCGAATACATCCGCGACTTCTCGCAGACGCAGGGGCTTTTGGAGGCGATGGCCGGGGCGATGTCCTCTCTTGGCTTCGGGCCGGATGCGATAGCCTCCGTTAAGAACATATTCGGCCTGCCCAACGGTCACGTCAAGCCGGAGCACATAATAAACCTGAACGCGCTCTCGATCATATTCTTCCAGATACTCGTCTCCCATTTCGTGGCGCGCTTCAAGGCCCTTGTCACCATAATGCTGGGCATAGGGATCACGGCGGCGAGCTTCACGATGCTCGCGTTCGGCGTGAACCCCTGGATAGTCGTGGCGGCCGTGGTGGTCTTCTCGTTCGGCGAGATGATGGCCTCCCCGAAGGCGAAGGAGTACACCGCGCACGCGGTCGCCCCGCCCGACAAGATGGGGCTCTACATGGGATACTACATGTGGTGCACCGCCCTGGGGAACCTGTTCGGCGGCATCCTCTCCGGCAGGCTCTACGGATGGCTAGCGCGCGACCTGGATCGCCCCGACATCATGTGGGTCGTATTCGCCGGTTTCTCAGCCTTCTGCGTGGGGCTTTTGTTCATGTATCACAAGTTCATAGGCGCGAAGGTGGAGAGACAGGCCGAGGCCGTTTGAGCGCCCGACTCTAAAACTGACCGTACGGCAAACATGAATGGGAGGAAAGAATGGGCAGAAACGGCGGCGTGCTGGCAGCCAAGGGCGGTTTTCTCACCGAGACCTACCGTGAAGGGGGAATCCTGGCGTG
>DAONII010000023.1:0-11251 GCA_035405085.1 bacterium
AGGTAAGCGCGCGCCTCTTCGCTCCTCGCGGCTGCGACTATCCCGGATGTGTCGTTGTCCAGCCTGTTGACGAGCCCCGCCTCGCGTTTTCCATCTCCGACTTTAGCCTGGTCTGGAAAGCGCTCGAGGATCCACGCGGCGAGTGTGTTTCTCTCGCCCTCCTCGAGCGAGACGGACGGCATGCCCGCCGGTTTTTCTATGACGAGGAGAAAAGCGTCTTCATGAATTATGCGCGGTAAAAAACTCACCCCCGGATTCTGTTCCATCCGGGGGTGCGGGGCAAGAGGTAAAGGGCGGCATTCATCAGGGCGCCGGCGGCCATATTACAGGGGCTATGTCTGCGATCGCGCCCGCCGTAGCGTCAGCTACGAACGCGTACTGCGGGGAGCTTATCAGGGATACGGCTATGAAATCGTGTCCGGCCGCGATGGGCTCGTCTATGACCATGTCGCCCGTGATGCCGAAATAGCCGTCCATCAGTTCGAATACGTATACGCCTCCGGACGGCCCGGTCGTTATCAGTCGGTTGTCGTCGGCCGAGACGGCGATGCGCTGTATTTCATTGGCGGCCTTTGATTCGGCCGACCCAAGCGTTGGGCTGAGCCCCTCCGCATCCGATGGATTATCGGATACGGTCAGCGGGTCGGTGCCACCCGCTTTCATGATCGTGCTCATCATGGCATGGCTTCCGGACGATTCGTCTCCTGCGAAAACCAGTCGAACGATCGTGCCGTCGTAGATCCAAAAGTTGGCGTCAAAAAGGGCATCCGGCAACTTCATGTTCGTCTTGGTAAACGGGCCTTTTATCGACCCCATTGTTTTGGCGTCGAAGAGCACCACCAGATAACCAGTTTCCGTCCCCTTGTCTGCGAGCAGCATGCCGAGCCATCCGCCGCTCATCTCCTGCGTTGCGACCCTGAGGCTCCGCGTAGGGTTTCCGGCTATCGCCGATGATTCTTGGACTATCCCTCCTCCATACAGGGATACCCTCGCGAGGGTCAGCGACGTGCCCTTGAGAAGCGCTACGATGGGCTGGGACTGCGAGTCGGCGAACGCAACGTGCATGGGCTGGCCCTCGAGAACAAACGATCTCTGACTCGATAAGGCGCCGGTTGATGGATCATAGATGCCCTTCCACAGCGTGTAGTCCTCGCTGCTGGTCGCCACTATCATCACCGTTCCGCCGGAGCTCTTGTACAATGCAAGCGAGTGCGCGTAGCAGCCTTCGATCCCGATCTCCGTGAACGGGGCCTTCTTGCCTATGACGAGCGTGTTCGTCGTCGTGTCGCTGCCCTGTTTCAGGAGTATCGGTGTCCCGTCGCTTGGCATCTGGACGAGGTCCACCGTTTCCCCCAAGAGTCCCAGGCCAGAGCAGTTCGCCTCCGGCTCCGGCTCCGACGGCACGCTCATCTGGCTAATCTCGCTTATCCAGTCGCCGAGATAGTTTATGAGGCCTATCGTGAGAAGGTCTCCGTAGTCTGCCTGTATCACTAGCACGAATTCTCCGTTTGAGTTCGACATCGTGCAGGCGTGACCCTCCCGGCTGCATATCTCCGGGAAGTAATCCTCCGCCCATGCCTTCGTCACGAAGGCGTCGAGTATGGGCGTGAGCAGGGAGGCCGACTGAGATTCGTTCACGACGAGCACGATCGAGTCCCCTTCCACGGATCCCTCTCCGCCGGTTATGGTGACGTTGCCTTCTCCGTCCGGCTCCGAAACGTCTATGTAGCCGGTTATCGGCGCGGGCAGATCAACGGGCGGCGCCGAGGCCGAGCCGCATCCTGCAAAGACGAACGCGGCTGCGAACAACAGGATCGATCGCCTCAGATTTATCTTCATATATACCCCCTGCTCCTGTATCCCCGACACCACTCATTATAGCAAGAGAAGTGCCACAGGGCAGGAGATTACTTTATCTCTTGAGTTTTGAGTAGTTGAGTTTATTTTGTCTTTTTCTAAAATATATACATACAATATATGCTCTTTAGTATTTATAAAAAGTTATTTAAATTATAATATCTATTTTATACTCTACAGAATATAATATTTCAGAACTCATATGGATATCATCGATAAAGATTACAGGATAGTGAGGCCGCTTGGAGGCGGGGGATTCAGCGAGGTCTTCCTCGTGGAGGGGCCCTCCGGGCTGTGTGCGCTAAAGCTCCTGAAGGGCGATCTTCTGTCGCTCAAGAAGACGACGCTCGAGGAGTTCAGAAACGAGTTCGCGATACTCAAGGACATGCGCCATCCGAACATATCCGGAATCCTCGACTTTGGTTTCGACTCCGATGAGGGGCGCTACTACTACACGTCGGAGTACATAGACGGCGTCGATTTCGCCAAGGCCACCGCGGGGATGGAGCCGGGGCAGATAACCGACCTCGTGGTGGAGGCGCTGCGCGCACTTGGGTACCTGCATTCTTACGGAATCCACCATTTCGACATCAAGGGCGCCAACGTACTGGTGGTAGGCCAGGACGACCCGTGCGTTAAGATAATAGACTTCGGGTTGGCCGGGTTCGACCCGCGCGGAAAGATAATCGGGACCCCTTCGTACATGCCTCCCGAGATAGCGTCGCGAGAGCCGGCCGACGGGCGCGCCGACATCTATTCGCTTGGCGTCCTCTGGTACACCTCGCTCGCTAGGGTGAACCCGTTTCGCGGTGCGAACTCGCAGGAGACGATATCGCGACAGCTCTCCCTGGTGCCACCACCGCCGTCCGCGCAGAATCCGAAAGTGCCGGACTGGTTGGACTCCGTCGTGATGCGGATGCTCGAGAAGAACCCGGCGAACAGGTACAGGGGCGCCGAAGCGGTGCTGCGCGACATAAACAGGTTGGGGCCGAAGCGCTACAAGATGGAGACGCGCGAGACGCTCCTATCCTATCTGCCGGACGAGGGCCGCTTCATCGGGCGGGAAAAGGAGATCTCGCTTCTGGAGGATGCCGCCGGGCGACTGCGCTCCGAAGAGGGAGGCGCGTTCGCCTGCTGGCTGGTGTCCGGCGCACCCGGTACCGGGCGGTCGCGCCTGATAAAGGAGCTCAAGTACAGGCTGCAGCTGAAGGACATCAGAGTCGTATTCGCTTCAGCCTCGGAGGAAGAGGCGTTTTCGTCGTGGTGCGATTCACTAGGCGAACAGATCGCGCGCGGCCAGTCGATGGCCGCCTTCATGCTCGACGATGCGGACGCGGTGGCCGGCGACGATGCCCTCTCCGGAAGGCTGCAGGCGCTTCTTTATGGCGCGAGGCGCCCGGGCAGAAACTCTCGCGTGATGATAGTGCTGGCTCAGGGGGGCGACAGGGAAGATGCTATAACCACGCTTGCGGCTGCCTCGACAAACCGGATCGATCTCTCCTCTTTCTCGGCCGGCGAGCTTTGCGCCTACGTCGTGTCGCTGACCGGACTCGAAGATCCGCCGAAGGAACTCCTCGAAGGAATACTTCGAAGGACGGAGGGGAACCCCTTCTTCGTCACCGAGGTCATACGTTCGCTCATCGCCGGCGGCGGGCTCTTCGACGAACACGGGAGGTGGAAGGCCTCCCTCTTCGAGGACCTCGGCGTCGATTTCTCTAAGGCCATAGTCTCAGACACGGTGGGGGACCTGCTCCTTTCCCGCGCCGCCGGGCTTCAAAAGGATGAGAGGAGCCTTTTGGAGGCGCTTGCGGTATACGGTTCGCCGGCATCCTCCGCGGATCTCGGCGCATGGGCCGACGTGCAATCCCCCTCGGAGAAACTTCTCATCCTGGTTCGCCTGGGGATCCTCAGGCGCGACGAAGGGCTGGCATTCAACTTCAGAAACGAGCTGATGGGCCAGGCGGTTGCCGGCAAACTTCCCGATGAAAGAAGAAAGAGGCTTCACGACCGTATGGCATCCTCGCTCGAGGAGGCGGGCGCCTCGAGGGAGAGCGTGCTTCGGCACAGGAGCCTTGGCTCAAATGCCCGTCTTGCATGCACCGCGGCGCTTGAGTTGGGAGAGCTTTCCCTCAAGGGATCCCGCGCTCGCGAGGCGCGCGCCCACTTATCTCTGGCGCTTAAACTAGCAGACCGCAACGACTCGGAGCTCGTGACCGGGATACAGATGAAGCTCGGCGAGGCCTCGCTCATCGGCCACGACTACGAAGACGCGCGCAGGCGCTTTGCCGCCGTCGAGTCCTTCGTCGCCAAAGACTCCAAAGATTTGCGTTCGGCATCGTGGCGTGCGGATGCGCTTTTGCGACTCGGCGCCACCTACATCAAACTGCAGGAGCCGGGCCGCGCTCGGGTAGCCTTCGAGGATGCAGACGAGGCCTTAAAAAGCATGGGCGGTGATTTGCGGCGCGAGCTCACGATAGAAAACTTTACAGGTGCCCTTCTGTTCCAGGAAGGGAAGCTCAAGGAGGCGCGGGAGATCTTCGAGAGGACGCGCGACAGGTGGCCCTCGCTTTCCCAGGAGGACAAGGCGAAGGTCAGCAACAACGATCTCGGCATGGTGCTTGTTTCGGCCGGTGAGCTCAAAGCCGCAGGAGAGGTTTTGCAGAACGATCTCGCAAGGGCGGAGGAGCTCGGCGACGGCATGCTCATCGGTCGCGCCCACTACAACCTCGCCCAGCTCTTTCTCGCCTCGCAGGATTTCGGAGGAGCGATATCGTCCTATCTCAAGTGCGCCGAGGTATGCAAGAGGACCGGCAACACGGAGCTGATGCTGCGCGCGTGGAACGGCCTCGGAAACTCCTATCAGATGACCGGCGATTTCGTGCAGAGCATATCCTACTACGAGCGCGGCCTTGAGCTGCACGAGCGAGCCGGCGACCTTCGCGGAGGGGCCGCCATAGCGGTGAATCTGGGCATCGTGGAGACCGCGCGCGGAAACCTGGAGGCCGCGCTTGACCGCCTCGTGCCGGCCGTCGAGTACCTGCGCGCGCTCGTTCAGAAGAGCGCTACGGACTGGGCGGCGCTCGCGCGCGGGCTTCTGGAGATTGGCGACGTCCTGCGCAGGAAAGGCAAGAACGCCGCTGCTAGGGTGGCGCTCGAGGAGGCGCAGGGCATAGCCTCCCGCGTGCGAAAGGCGGCGGGCCTTCGCTTCTGGATTCTCGCGACGATGGCCGAGGCCGCGCTGTCGGAGGGGGATATACATAAGGCCGGCGAACTCGTGGAGATGCTCCGTCCGCTGGCCGCCGGGGAGCAGGAGAAGAACAAGGCCGCCGAGCTCTCGGCCGCGGTCAGGCGGTCGGTGTGCGAACCGGAGCGCGCGGAGACAAACGACGAAGTTAAAGCGGAGGACAGGGGCATGAATGCCGGCGGAGGGCTAGAGACGCGTTCGTACAGGCGGATACTCGAGATAAACAAGCTCATAGCGGCCGAGGCGGATCTCGACTATGTCCTGAAGACCGTGCTCTTCTATGCGCTTGAGCTCACCGAGGCCGAGGCGGGGGCGGTACTCCTTATAGGAGAGGACGGTAAACTCAAGGTCTCCTGCAGCAGAAACATGGCCGGCGACGAGGCCGAGACGGCGTTTAGCGCAACCGTGGCCGAAAGGGCTGTCTCCTCGGGCAAGGCGGTGTCATGCGACGATGCTGTTAACGACTCGCGGTTTTCGTCCGAGGCATCGGTCGCCGCGCACAGCCTCCGTTCGGTTCTGTGTCTCCCGGTCGCAGCCCGAGGTAGGGTGATCGGCGCGCTCTATCTCGATCACCGGCTTCAGACCGGAGCGTTCGCAGCAGCGGACATGGTAATTCTTGAGGCCTTCTCCGACCAGGTCGGCCTTGCCATAGAGACGGCACGGAAGCTCGAGAGCGGGGTTCGCAAGGAGGAGGACCTTAGGATGGAGCTCTCGGAGGCGAGCCGGCGTGTCGAACGCTACGAGGAGCTTCTGAAGGAGCGCGCTCAGTATGAGGGGCTGGACCTGGGGCCGATAGTGGGCAAGAGTGAGGGTATGGCACGTGTGGTGCGCACCATATCGAAGATATCCGATACGGACATCTCGGTATTTCTATGCGGAGAGACCGGCACCGGTAAGGAACTCATCGCGCGCGCGCTGCACTCAAATCACCCGTCCAGAAAGTCGAAGCGATTCGTCGCGATCAACTGCGGCGCGATACCAGCTGCGCTCGTCGAGTCGGAGCTCTTCGGGTACAAGGCCGGGGCCTTCACGGGAGCGGCGCGTGACAAGCGCGGCCTTGTGGAGGAGGCCGACGGCGGCACTCTCTTTTTGGACGAAGTCGGCGAGCTCGACCAGCAGCTGCAGGTTAAGCTCCTTCGCGTGCTGCAGGAACGGGAGTTCACGAGGGTGGGCGATACCGCCCCGATACCCGTCGACGTCAGGGTCATAGCGGCGTCGAACCGCGATATAGAGGGGATGGTAAAGGAGGGGATCTTTCGCGAGGACCTCTACTACCGAATATGCCAGATGAGGATAGATGTTCCTCCTCTGAGGGAGAGGCCGGAGGACTTGGCGGTTTTGGCCCCTAGGTTTCTAAAGGAGGCGGCACCGGATCGCAATGTCTCGATAAGTCCCCGGCTGATGCGCAGGATGATGTCATACGGCTGGCCCGGCAACGTGAGGGAGCTTGTCAACACGATGCAGGTGGCGGCGGCGCTCGCCGAAGGTGATGTGGTCGACGAGAGCGCCATACCGGAAAACCATCCGATGTCAAAACCGGCTGCCGTGGCGTCGGTTCAGCGCGGGGCAAAGAGCATCGAGAAGGCGCCCGAACGACTGCAGAGTGAAAAAGAGGGGCGCGAAGAGATAGACGGCTCCAATTTTTATGATGCGTCGAATTCCTGGAAGGATTACGAGAGGGTGATAACGGCGAAGTGCTACGAGGCGAACGACTTTCGCGCAAGGCCGGCGGCCGAGGAGCTGGGTGTCTCTATAGCCACGCTCTACAACAGGATAAAGGAATGGGGACTCGAGGACAGGTCCGCAGCCGTGTATTCGGATCCCTTCGCATATCGGCGCAACACTAGGATAGAGGACTACCTCCCGCTCGTCTTCTCCGCTGCCCTTCGGGCTGCAAACGGGAGGGCGTCGTTTGCGATAGCGAACCTGAGGGTGAGCCAGGGATATTTCTACAAGGTGATGAAGCGCGCGAAAGGCTGACGCGGTTTACACGGCCGGGGGCGGTTCGATCGGCAGCAGGGACACTTGTTGTGGAGGCAGCGGCGCGCAGTTGTCATTTGCGGTGGTTCAAGGGGCGAATTCGAATGCGCGACGACGATAAAAAAACGAGGCATTTTCCGTGCGGCGAAAAAATCCCTTCGGCGGCCCGCTGCAGCCTGGAGCGGCGCAGGCTTAAGATGGCGATGGCGATAACCGGCGCTACCATGTTGCTGGAAATCGCCGGCGGCCTCTGGAGCAATTCGCTGGCCCTCCTCTCCGATGCGGGCCACATGTTTTCCCACCTCTTTGCACTTGGGGTCAGCTATTGCGCCATATTGCTTTCATGCCGCACACCGACGGAGGCGCAGAGCTTCGGCTTCTATCGCGCCGAGATACTCGCGGCCATCGTGAACGGGATTTCGCTCCTGGTCATAGTGGCTTGGATATTGTACGAGGCTTGGGGGCGTCTGGCTGAGCCTTCGCCCGTGCGCGGGGCGCACATGTTCGTCGTGGCGACGATAGGGCTTGCGGTCAACGGGATCACGGCTCTCATACTCCGAGACGCTTCGAAAAACGACCTCAACATACGCAGTGCGTTCATTCACGTCATCGGGGACTTGGGTTCGTCGGTCGGCGTCGTGGGTGCCGCCCTGGTCATATCCTTCACCGGCTGGACGGCCATAGACCCGATAGTATCCGGGATAATAGCCCTCGTGATACTGACGTGGTCCGTCAAACTGCTTTGGGACGCCGCGCGGATACTTCTTCAGTCCACGCCAAGGCACATGAATCCCGGCCGGATAGCCTCGGCGCTGGTAGACGGCATAGCGGAGATACGCGGGGTGCACCACGTTCACGTATGGGAGCTGACATCGGGGATGTACGTGATGACCGCCCACGTCGAGGTGGACGATATGCCCCTCTCCCAGGCGGAGCAAATACGGGAAAGGGCCCTCGAGCTCCTCTCCTCCAGTTTCGAGATACGCCACGCCAATCTTCAGTTCGAGTCACGCCGCCGGGCAGGATCGGCCTGAGTCGATCCAAACGATGTAAAGCGGGATGCGGGTGGCGAAAAATCAGGCTCGGGCATGATGCAGGTCAGAAAAATCCTAAGGGGTAAGCCTAGATATCATCCTGGGGAAGGGGATGGTCTCCCTGACGTGGCGTACGCCGCATATCCAGCCGGTGAGGCGCTCGAGCCCGAAGCCGAAGCCCGAGTGAGGCACGCTCCCGTAGCGCCGCAGATCCAGGTACCATTCGAAGGCTTCGCGCGGCAGCCCGTGTTCCTCGATGCGCGACAAAAGGGCGGCGTAGTCGTCCTCGCGCTGACTGCCCCCGATTATTTCGCCGAAGCCCTCCGGCGCCAGAAGGTCGGCGCATAGTGCCAGTTCCTGGTTTTTCGGATCCCTCTTCATGTAGAAGGCCTTCACCTTCGCCGGATACCTTTCGATAAACAGCGGTTTGTCCAGACTCTCGGTGAGGATCGTCTCGTCGTCGCCGCCGAGGTCGTCCTCGTCGCCGATATCGCTTCCCAATTCCCTCAGCTTCGCTATCGCCTCCGCGTGCGTCATGCGCAGGAACGGGGCGTTTGCCTTAGCGAGCTTCTGCGTGTCGCGCTCGAGGATCTTAAGCTCCACGCGGTTTCTCTCCAGGGAGCGCCTGACTATGTGGCTTATCAGTGCTTCCTGTATCGCCAGGTTGCCATCGTGGTCGCAAAAGGCCATTTCTGCGTCCATCATCCAGAACTCGGTCAGGTGCCTGCGCGTCTTGCTCTTCTCCGCCCGGAACGTTGGGCCGAAGTCGAATACCCGGCCGTGGCTCATTATCGCCGCTTCTATGTAGAGCTGGCCCGACTGGGAGAGGTAGGCGCGACCGAGGTCGAAGTAATCGAGACCGAATAAAGTCGTAGTGCCCTCGCAAGCGGCCGGGGTGAGTATCGGCGAGTCGATCTTTATGAAGCCGTTGTCGTTCATCCACTCGTAGGTGGCGTTTATGATCGTGTTCCTGACGCGCTGTATCGCCCACTGTTTTTTCGAGCGCAGCCACAGGTGGCGGTTATCGAGCAGGAAGTCCGGGCCGTGCTCCTTCTTGCCTATCGGGTATTCGTCCGCCACCTGGACGAGCTTGAGCTCCTTGACGTGGAGCTCGTATTCGTCCTGCTTGGGGTGCTTCGATACCGTGCCGGTCACTATTACGGAGCTCTCGATCGTGGCCCTGCGAACTTCTTCCCATACCTCCTCTGCGACGTCGGGCCTGTGGACGATTCCCTGTATGAAGCCGGAGCCGTCTCGGATCTGAAGGAACGCGATCTTTCCGCTCGATCGCAGGTTGTATATCCAGCCCTTGAGCGTTACGTTCTCTCCGACGTGTGCGGGTATGACGCTTATCTGTACGTCCATTTTTACAGAACCCCCTATTCGTTTATCGCGGTGCGCGTTTCCGGGCCTCGGCCCTTTTCGCCCATGACCTCGCGCATGAACGCGTCCACCTCCACTTCGTTGTTTCGTCTGCCGTAAAAAATGTTGGCCTTCAGGAAGCCGAGAGGATCTCCTGTGTCGAACTGCATCCCTTCGTACTCGTAGGCTATCATCCTGCCGTTGAGAGCTAGTTCGTTCATCGCGTCCGCGAGCTGTATCTCGCCGCCCCGCCCGGGAGGGGTGTTATCCAGGATGCTGAAGAGATCCGGCGGGAAGAGATATCTTCCCACGACGGAGAGGTCGGAAGGGGCCTCCTCGGCGGTGGGCTTTTCGACCACGCCCCTCGCCCTGTGGAAGCGCCCATCGGACGACGAGAGGTCGTATATACCGTAGAGGTGAAGCTTCTCCCTGGGCGTGTGTTCTGTGGCGTTCACCGCGCATCCTGTTTTTTCGTACGCATCCACGAGCTGACCGCAGCACGGTGCCTTGCTCTCTATTATCACGTCGGGAAGGATTATAAGGAAGGGTTCGTCGCCGACCGCCTTTTTGGCGCAGTGTATCGCGTGTCCCAGGCCCCTGGGTTCATCCTGCGTCACCGTCGTGAACCGGGCGCGGCCCGTGATCTGCCGAAGGCTTTCGAGCATCGCCTCCTTCTTAAGTGCGTTGAGCCGCTTGTCGTAGGCGGTGTCGCTTCTGAAATAATCGGCAACCGATGCCTTGTCCGGTGAGGTCACCAGCACTACCTCTTCGACACCTGAAGCGAGGGCTTCCTCGACGACCACATGAAGTATAGGAACCGTTCCTACCGGCAAAAGCTCCTTCGGCACCGCCTTCGTCACCGGCAGGAAGCGCGTCCCCATTCCGGCGACGGGTATCACGACCTTTCTCACAGCCTTGCCCATCGGGGCCTCCTTGAACGGCCGATGCTATCAGCGCCAAATTATCGTGTAAAGCCTTTGTTTATCGATGATTTGGCCGATTCAGCCGGAGCCGTCCGATATGGAACTTTTTTCATTTTCGTGGCAACCTTTCCTGCGGTAGGCCGATAAGGTTCGCGCAGGCGGCCCCTGTTCGCAAAGGGCCGCCCGGAGGTCTGAAGCCTGTGACGACTGCGTCCTTCAAGCTGATGCCTTTTCCGGTATCCGTCGCCAAGTCGATGGCGGAGGGGGTGTTCGACCGAAACGGAAACGGCGTGCTAGACCCCGGCGACAGAATCCTTTTCTCCACGTTTCACCGTGACGTAGACGGACCGCTGCCGCCCGCTTTCTTCGACATAACCTCTTCGAATCTAGCGGATTTTTCCGAGATGCTGATTAGCCCCAGGGGTTTCTGGCTAAAGCGCGTGCACAGAAAGTTCGGGGAGGCGAGCGGCAGGGTGCATTACTGGTATGCGGTAGAGAACGGTCGAATATTGATCGACCAGGTTCAGACGCTCGTCATGTCTCCGGATGGAACTTGCATGTCCCGCGTGGAAGGGCCCAAGGCCAGGGAGAAACGTCTCTGCAGCGAGTTCGAAAGGGCCCTCTTTCGTCCGGATGCGGAAGACAAAATCAAATTCATAAACGAGAGGCTGCTGATAGACAGGCACATACAGGCGGTCGCGGAGCTCAACCGTCTTCAGAGCGAGATGACCTGGCTCAACATCACCGAGGGGAGGGTCCTCGATTTCGATAGCGCGTACAGGGGTTACAGCTTTCTCTTCTCCCACGACGGGATCGAGATGCTCGACGCGATCATCGGAGGGCTGGAGAGG
>DAONII010000024.1:0-2434 GCA_035405085.1 bacterium
TCCGGCTACGCGGCCTTCTCGAGCATGTGGCTGGAGGACGCCTTCGAGAAATGCGACGCGGAGGGCTGCAACGGCCCGCTCTACCCCGACTACAAACGCTCTGATGCCAGGGGCTGGCGCTACGAGCCGCCGCAGATCGGCCCGTCCACGTCGGGCAACATCAGATCCGACGACGAGAGGACGTCGAAATCAAACGCCGTGAAGGCAGCCGCGGCAGGCGGAGGCATGGGAATCGCCGTAGGGGCGGCCGCCATCGGTTCGAAGATATTTTTCGGAGGCACCGCGGCGCTTCTGACGCCGGTCGGCTGGGGGCTGATGATCGGCGGAGCTATCCTCATCGCGGGCAGCGTTGCAGCGGGCTACCTCGTCGGCCTGGGCTCAAAAGACGAGCGCTCGATCGTCGATTCGGCCCTCGGCGAGTCCAGAATCGAAGGCTGGAGCCTGCTCAACCGCTCTCTATTCGGCGAATACGTAAACGTCGCCCAGGCCTGCGCATCGATTCAAAACGGCAACCTCGATTCAAAGGATCACGCATCCGATTACATGAACCGTGTGAAGAGCTCCTTCAAGAGCTCCGCGGGCAAGCTGAGGAGCGAATGCACAACCTATCTGGATTTCGTTAGAATAATAGCCCCGGCTGACATGGACGAGGGAAAGATTAAAGCCGCCATGAACGCGGCCTCGAGATCGAGCGGCGACTTCGAGATGACCGACATAATCCTCGCCGGCTACTACGCGCAGAAAGCCGACTCTCTGGCTCAGGAGGGGGACTACGAGGGGGCGAAATCCTACATGGATTTGGCGACCGACGTACTAAGGCCATACAGCTGCAGCGAAACTTTTTCGAGCTGGACCCTTACGAGCGGAAAGCGGGATGAGATGGCAAAAGCGATCTTCGAATTCCTGGGCGAGATCAAAAACAAGCTCGTTCCGCCGAAGAGCGCCGCCGAGTGCCTGGAGGAGAAACAGATCCGCGACGGAAAGGGCGGCTGCAAACCATGCCCCGAAGGGGAGAAGACGCTCGACGGCGAAAGCTGCGTCGAGTGGAGGCCTTCGCATGATTGTCTGAAGGATAAGAAGATCCAGGACGGCGAAGGGGGCTGCAAGCCCTGCCCGAGCGGCAAATTCACGACGGACGGAAAGAGATGCCGCGCTCCGAAGGCTTCCGGCGGCGGTACAAACACGGACGCACCCCCGGCACCGGCCCCCGCAGATGAATGGGGCGGTTCGAACCCCTACAACTAAGCACCTATATCTATATGAATATATTAGGTTTTATAGCCGAAGTCGGATGGGGGTCAAGTTATCCACAGGCCCCGGGGACAAGTGACAAAAAAACACGCAACTAAATGCGGTCGACGACGATAATCCCTATGGAGGCACGCTTGTGAAGAGAACCCTCGGGAGGAGCGATGTCTGAGTTTAAGCCTGTGACCAATTCGCATCAAGCGCACCCGCTCTGCTTCGAAAAGGGCGCGTCCGCGCGTCCGAAGGACGCAAATAGTACGAACGACATCACCGGCCTCACGCCGCAGTCGTTCGGCGCCGTCATGAACCTGTGGGCGAAGGGGCTCTGCGACGTCGATTCATACGTGCTCTGTCCCGCCGTGGGCAGCGAGACCTTCGACAATATATGGAAGCTGACCTCGGTCCCCGCGGTCACCGAATCCATCGTAACCGCATCGAAGGAGACCCTTCGCGTGATGCTCAAGCAGGGTCACGAGAGTCTCGACCCGCTAAGCTCAAAAGACAAATGCGCGACCGATGCGCTCGTCGAATCCAACGTAGAAAATTGGCCGATGGGGATAAGGAGGATGTTCGGCGAGTTCGCCACCATGGCGCAGGGCGCCGTATGGGCGCTTTCCGCCTCCGCGGAAGAGTACATCGGGCTCGTAAAGGGAGCCTTCGAGGGACTTGAGAGCTCCGAAGTCTGCATGGACGAGGCAAGCTTTATGGCGAAGGGCCTCGCGCCGGCATCGATGAATGAAACCGAATTCCTGTCGGCGATCAAAGCCGTAAAGAACGGCGACGCCGAGATGGCTAAGATCCTCACCGCTTCCTACTATGCCCAAAGGGCCGGAGAGGCCGGGAACAGGAAGGAAGCATTGGATCTCGTCGCGAAGGCCGAAAAGGCGATCGCCGACCTCAAGTGCAAAAAGAAAATCGAAGTCGAGACCGGCGACAGAGGGCGGATGGTGGCGGCGGTCATGGATATGATAGCACAGGCCAGGGCCAAAGCCGGGAAACCCGACAGCAACAGGCGCTCCGTCAAAAAGGGCGGCGCCAGAGCGGGAAACAAAAATGCCGGCGGAGCAAAAAACAGGCAGAAGACCAACGCCCCGAAGGATGAATGGGGCGGTTCAAACCCGTACAACTGAGGCTGAACTAACGCTGTGACCGGATCGAAAGACTCCAGGAGGAATTATGATCGCAG
>DAONII010000024.1:2534-10888 GCA_035405085.1 bacterium
GCTGAACTAACGCTGTGACCGGATCGAAAGACTCCAGGAGGAATTATGATCGCAGGCGGAGACATGAACAAGATATCGGGCGACGCGAAGAAATACTTTTGCGGCGGCGCGCTCAGGCCCAACTTCGATCCGGCAAAGGACGGGGACGCCGAGTGCAAGGCGGCGGTCGATAAGGACCTCAAGAAAGCCTACGCCGAAATCACCGATCCGAAGCAGCGCGCGAATCTGGAGCGCTACCTGCAGATCTGGTACGGCCAGCCTCTCTTCGAGTGTATCCTAACGACGGGCATATTCGGCAAAAGCGGCCTTAACGCCACAACCGGCCCCAAGGGGCAGGCCTGCATGGCCGAGTATGTGGGCGACTCGCCCGATCGCAAGATCAACGTATCCGGCTGGGGACTTGAGATACCGAACCCGCCGGCGCAGCTCAAGGCCTTCGGAGAATACGTGGCCTGGGCGGTATCGATGGTAAAGATGAACGTCATGGTTCCGCACTCGGTTCCCGTTCCGGATGCGGTAAGCTCTCTCGAGGAGTTCAGGGACGACCCGGATGTCTACCTGACGCTTTTGAGGCTCATGGGGCAGGCGCTCGACCAGGCCGGCGCCGAAAAGATGGGCGACGACGACCTTCGCAAGGCGATAGACGCCATCGGCAGGGAACTGGCCAATTGGGCGAAGGATAAAAAACCCCAAGGCAATGATGCCGTGCGCGCATACGTGGGCGATGTTACGCCAGACGGGAAGGACTTCATCGTAGACGTGGAGTCCGCACCGAAGGCCCTTTTCGACCCTGAGGCCCTGGGGCTTCCAAAAGGCACAAAGCTCCCCGACTCCGTCATGTCGGAGCTTTCGCGCATCTTCTACCACTCGCTTATGAATTCAAAGGCGAGGGGCCTTGAAGACAGCGATCCGGATTCGGTAGCAAAGGCGGTGACCGGCGCGATTTCCGAGAAGGTCAAGGCCGGAAAGATAGAGACGCCGGAAAAGCTCGGCCACCTGCTCGCGACGATCCGCTCGGTCGTTCCTCAGGCAAAGGCCAAGGACGCCGACAAAAAGGCGCTGGATTCGGTGAGGATGGACGAGGCCCTGGCCGGAAAGGTCCCCGGAAGGCTTTTGATCGGAATGAACCTCGACCCGAACACGAACTGCGACGTCCTTCGCGCCCTTAGGGAGCTTTGGAACAGGGAGATAGAGGACGACGACACGTACAAGGCCCTTTCGAAGGACGAGAAGGCGGCCGCAACAGAAAAGATAGTGGATCAGCTCCTCAAGTATCTGCCGAAGCCGGACGCGGACGCGGTCGAACGCGCAAACGCGATCTCCAAGACCTACGTGCGCTCCATGGGCAAGGACGGCAAGATGGATCTGGACGAGCCCCCGTCCCAGCTCTTCAGGCGCTTCGAGAAGGCCGGCGCCGCGGGCATCGCGCTCAACAGGGTGCTGACCAGCAAGTTCTTCAAGAATGCCGAGGCGGACAACGAAAAGCAGCCCGCCGGCAAGAAGCTCAGCCGCGGCAAGCTTGCAAGCCAGGTCGCCGAAAGGGCGGACCAGGTGGACAGGTACAAGGATTCCGTAAAGCTCCCGCTGGATCTGAAGAAGCACGACGGCGAAGCGCTCGATTTCAACGAATCGAACGCCGCCAGGGCCGCCCTGCTGGAGAGGGCCGAATACAAGGGGATAAAGGACGGAGAGATAGAGCCCTTTGGAATCGCAAAGGATAACCTCGCGGGCCTCAAGGTAGATGCCGCAGCAGGCGGCGGGGTCTACAGCCGTGACGGCAAGGCAGCCGGCGGCATATCGTCCAACTTCAAAATTTCATACGTGCACGGCTTCGAGGATTCAAAATTCAGCCTCGGAGGCGAGCTCTCCGTCAAGGCCGGCTACACGCCGGGGATGTTCGGAGACCCCAGCGACCAGCTCATGTACTCCCCGGGCTCGGACAGCTTCGGCTACAAGCTCGGCTCCGCCTCGCTCTTCGTGGGTTATAAGATAAACGACGACGCCTCCCTCAAGGGGAGCGCGGGCATAATAGGCGGCCTGGGCGAGCTCAATTCGCTCTTCGGCGGAAAGCTGGGAGTCGGCTACGAGAAAGGCGGCTTCGAACTCAACGCGGGCGCCGCCTTCGGCAGGGTCCTCAACATAAGCTCGATGGACGTGGCGGCCAGCGGAGGAAAACAGCTCGAGATGACCGACCTCGCCACCAATTTGAACCTGGGCGTGGCCTATCTCATACACGGGGGCTCAAAGACCAGGATCGGCATGGACGCCATGTATCAGCCGGTATTCGGAACGGCGACTTTGCATAACGCCGCCTTCACGGCCTCCTTTAATACCTCGCCGAAGTGGGGTAATGGCCACTCGTTACCGATATCCGTTTCAAACACCGTCACCGGTTTTGGCATGGGCGAGTCGAAATCGACCATATTCAACGAGTTTTCGGCGGAGCTGGGCTACAGGAAAGAGCTCACCGATTACGTGGGCATCGGCCCGATCTTGGGCGTAACACACTTCTACGGCACACCGGAAGAGTTCGATTTCATAGGCACGAACCCGGGGACGCAGATCTTCGAAAACAAGACGCTCACTGTGTCTGCGGGGTTGGGAATATATATGAAGTCAAAGGACGGTACGGAGTTCTCGATAACCCCGACCGGCTACTACCAGCCCGGCCTCACGAACGGAGAGGACAGCGGCGGCTTTGGAGTGACCATAGGCGTCAAAAAGGGAATCTACTGAAAACAAAGTTGCAAATATAGGATTAAGAGTTAATCGAAAAAAACGGCATCACGAATCGACATGAGAGGGAGAGGGATATGAAAACATTCACCAAGGCCACACTGGTCGTCTTCGCCGTGATAGCCTCCGCGTTCGCGGGCGGCTGCTCCGACGGCGATCCGTGGCAGGTAGGCGACCGCGACCTGAACATCGCTCCCGGCCCGCAGATAATCCAATTCTATGCGGATCCGAGCGCCGTCAAGGCCGGCGAATCCACGACCATAGGCTGGGAGGTCGCGGGAGCGGACTTGGTGGAGATCACCGCGGTCTCCGAGGCCGACGAGACTCCGCAGGTCGTGGTTTCCGACGGCAGCCTCACGGGCTCCGCGCCGGTGAACGACCTCCGGTCCACGACCCACTTCACCCTTACAGCCACGATGTCGGCCCCGGTCGAGGACAGCGGCGCGAAGGCGCAGGAGGCGGTGCCTCCCCCCTCAGGGGCTTCCTTCATGTCCCAGACGATAACCGTTACGGTCGAGGGTTCCACCGAGATAAGCGCGTCAATCGAGGCCGACCTGCATGAGCTGGTTCCCGGCGAGCAGACGGTCATCCGCTGGAGCGTATCCCCGGCCGAGGGTGTAGCGATTGAGGTTTCGTCGGATTCCGGCGAGCCCATAGCGGCCACCGCGGAGTGCGACGGGGACATTCAGGAAATACTCTCCCAGCCGGTCTCCGATGAGTTCCCGGCCGTAGGCTGCGCGGTAGTCGCACCGGATTCGAACACCGTTTACACGGTGAAGGCCGCTTCCGTTTCGGACAGCGCGAACTTTGCCGAGGATTCGGTCGAGATCAAGGTCGAGGAGGTGAAGCCGGAGGCCGAGATACGCGTGAACGGCGACAGGGAGACGAGGATAACGAGCACCGAGGACGAGGTGGAGGTTACCTGGGTGGTTTCCCCGGTTGACGCCGAGGTGACGGTCACCGCCAATCCACCCGTGGAATCCTGCACCCCCGAGCTGCCGGTCGGCCTCGCTACGGAAGTCACGAGCGCTCGCTGCAAGCTCTCGGCGATACCCACCGTCTTTTCGATAGAGGCGAAGGTCGGCAACATGCCTTCGGCCGTCTCCACCGCGGAGGTGAGGCAGAGCGCCGTCAAGGCAGGCATAGACATCCGCTCCGACGAGTGGGCGTTCGAGGGCGAGACGGTCGGCCTCGAGATCATGCTCAAGGCGGGCATCGACCCGACCGCTATACTGGAGGTTCAGATAACCGACAGGGACGAGGGGATAAAGCACGTGAGCGTGCTCCCCACGGTCGAGCCGGTCAGGGTAGTGGTGCCCATGGACGGCGTGACGGTCACGATGGTAGACGCCACAGGCGAGGCGCACGCCCCGAAGACCGCGGTGCGCGCCATCCCGACCGACCCGATAAGCGTCGGCGAGGACAACACCGTCACGAAGCTCGCGCTCGACCCGAACGACCCGTCGAAGCGCCTGGTCGGCCTTCACATCCCGGGTTACAACAAGGGCAAGGTGCGCATACTCGTGAACTCCGGAGACCCCAGGGACATCGATTTCGCAACCCTTCTCAAGAAGGAGCTCTACGGAACCGAGAAGCCCAAATACTGGCACGACGAGACGATGGACGAGTTCATAAACACCTTCCCGGTCAACGCGCTGACGGTCCACCCGACCGATTCCAGCAAGATCCTCATGGGCACGACCGGCGGCGCCTTCTATTCGACCGACGGCGGAAAGAGCTTCGCCATCGTGTTCCCGGGCGCATTCGTAAGCAAGACCGGCAAGGACCACCCGCTGTCGCACAACACCTGCCGCGGCAAGGTCCAGACGAACGCGCCGCACAGCAAGTACAACAAGAACAGGATAGTGGGCTTCAACCAGTTCTGCGATATAGCGGTCGGCAAGGGCGGGCGCTTCATAGCGGCCACCGATACCGGCGCATTCACCATAGCGAACATCGACGACTACATGCCGCTCACGGGCATCAGCGACAGGCAGAAGGAGATCAAGGGCCACGGCTCGGTGCTCTTCGGCCACGTCGTGGACGACATAGAGTGCCTCGACGACGAGTGCATGACCGCGCTGGCCGCCACCGATACGGGCGTATTCAAGTCCGTCGACGGCGGAGAGAGCTGGGAGGCGTTCGGCTCGATGAACGCGGCCGCTTTCTCGATAGCGGTGCTCGGCGACCAGGTGTTCGCAGGCACCGAGGACGGAGTTTACTCCTCCGGTCTCGCGCAGGGCTCATGGACGAAGCTGGGTCTGGCTGGCTTCAAGGTCTTCGCGCTCGCGGTCGATCCGAACATGGGTCCGTTCGGAGTGATGCTTTTGGCCGGAACCGACCGCGGCGTTCAGGTCACGCGCGACACCGGCAAGAACTGGTCGGCGGTCGAGGCGGCTGGAAGCGAAGAGTCGCTATCGGTAGCCATAGCCAGCGCTCCGGGCTCGCTCGGCAGGAAGGTCGTGGGAGTGATGGTCGGCTCGGGCTCCTCCGTGATAGCCGGGAAGACCGAGGTGTCGATAAAGGACGTGGCCGACTCCGGCACCGCCGAACTCTCCGATACGGCGATGAAGTCCGCAGGCAGGGCCCCCGTTTCGGCGGCGAAGCTTATGATCAAATAGTCATTCGAGCCCAAAAGGGTAAGGGGAAGACGGCGCCGGGTCATAGGGAAACCCGGCGCCTTTTTTTATGGCAATTTGTCCGACCTCACCTATAATCCGCCGCATGAAGAACACACATATGCTATCCTTCCTGATCACGGCATGCCTGCTTGCCGCGGCTTCGGCTTCCTTCGGTTCGGCCGGGTCGCCCAAGCCTCCGGCAGATTTCGAAAATTCGCCGGCGTGGGCGAAACTCGACCTCAGGGCCCGAGAGGCATGGAGAACTGGAACGAAGGGAGACGCAAAGGCCGCCGACCTCGAGTGCTTCATAAAGACGACCCGCGACGCAACCGCCGACGACAAAGCGATCCTCGCGCGCGCCGGCTTCAAGGCGCGCACGACCGCAGGGAGCATAATGACCGGCTCGGTCGCAGCGGAGGATGTTCCAGCAGTCGCTTCGCTCGATTTCGTGCAGGCCATGGAGCTGGCCGTGCCTCTCTCCCCGAAAGACCGTCGCTGAGACGAACAACGGATCCAAATGATAGGACGCACAGCTGGCATATTCTCCTTTGTAGCATCCTTTTCCACGAGAAAGCCGCTTTTTGTTCTGCTTGCAGCTTCGCTCGTCACGATTTTTGCCGTACTGTCGCTCCTGCGCACCCCCTTCTCAAGCGATGCGACGAAGGTCATACCTTCTGACACGCCGGCCCTCGAACTCATAAAGGACATGATGGAGTCGTTCAAGCTCGGCGGCGAGGTCGATCTCGCCGTCCGTGGGAGGAGCTCCTCTCTTTCCCGTTTCGCCGCGGCCGTAAAGGAGGAGCTGGCCGGCTCGAAGGACGTATCGGAAGTCGTAACCACCTATGCGGAGCAGTACCGAATCGGAAACGACCCGCTCTTCATCGCGCGGATGATCCTGAACCTCCCCTCCGATGCGCTGGACAGACTCATACGCTTCACTGAGCCGGCCGCGCTGGACAAGGTTGTCGCCCGCTGGAAGAAGGACCGCGCGCGGGTCCCGCGCGAGGCGCTCGAGAAGGAGCCGGTGCTTTTGAGACAGATAGTAGCCGAAGCCCTTCTGCAGAGATCCGCGCCGTTCTGGCTCACCGACAGCCTGCGCAAATCCAAAGACGGCGAATGGCTGCATGTGACGATCCGGGGAAAGCGCCCTTCGGCGGACTTCGAGTTCAGCCGCCGCATATCGGCCGAGGTCGACGATGCGGTGAAGCGCGCGCAGGAAAGGACCTCCGGAATATACGAGGTGGTGGTGGCGGGGGGCTACAGCGCCGCCGTCTCCAACCACGACGCGATAAAGCGCGACATCCTATATACAATATCCATATCAGCGGCGCTCGTCCTGGCGATATTCATGTACGGATTCAGAAGGGCCGAGTCCGTTCTCTGCGTCGGACTCCCGCTTTCGATGGCGGTGATCTGCTCCTTCGGAGTCTGCTCGGCTGTTATGGGGAACCTGTATCTGGGCTCCGCCGTGTTCGCCTGCATCCTCATAGGCCTGGGAATCGACTATCCGATACATCTCTACAACCAGCTCTCGGCGGAGCTCTCGCGCGGGCTCGGGTGGCGCGATGCGATAGCCGAGGCGGCGGCAAAGGTCGGGCCCGGAGCTGCCGGGGCCGCCCTGACGACGGTCGCGGCGTTCGGTCTGTTCCTCTTTCTGCCGTTCAGGCCGCTCGTAGAACTGGGGGCGATCGCCTCGGCAGGCCTGACCCTCTGCGTGATCGCCACCTTCACCGTTTTACCGGCGCTTCTTTCGCTGTTCGACGGTCGGTTTGCAAGGACGGCGGGCGCCGTGCGAAGGAGAAGCTCTTTCGTGCCGAGGATCACCGGGTTCGCCTCTGCGCATGCGCGCGCGGTATGCGCCGCTGCACTCGCGATGGTGATCGCTTCCGGCGCAGTATTCTTCCTGCGCGGATATCCGGGCATCCCGTTCACCTTCGAGATGGGACGCTTCGTTCCGACCTCGCCGGAGGACGCCGAGAAGAGGCAACAGGTGGAGGAGCTCTTCCCTTCGGCGGTCAAATCGAGCCTCTTAATCGCCTGGCGCGCGCCCGATCTTACGGCGGCATTCAAAGGCGGAGTGGACGTGATGCAGATGCTTGAGCCCCTCAGGGGATCGCTGATATCCGACTACTTCACGCCGCTGCGCCTCTTCGGAGACACGGCTACCTATCGTGAAAACCTGAAGAGGGCCAGGGATGGGCTTGCCGGCCCTCCGCTTGAGGCCAGGCTGGAAGAGGCTATACGCAGAGCCGGAGAGGACCCGGCCTACTTCGAGTCGAGCCGCAGGTTTCTCTCATCCCTCCGGGAGGCCCTTTCGAATCCGGAAATCGAAAGCCAGCTGGGGGATCTTGGCGCGCCGATGTGGTCTTCATCCTTTGCCCCTTCGGATGGCGGCTTCATCGGAATAGTTCCAATAGCCGTGGATCCCATGAAACAGAACCCTTACGACCAGAGCCGGATTGCGGCAAAGCTGGAGAAGGGGCTGACGGAGCTCCCCGGCGACGGCGCCAGTTTGAGCGGATGGCTGGTATTGGAGCGGGAGATAGTGGCCCTCCTGAAACGCGACCTCGCGATCACGATGCTGGCCGGGGCCATCGTAGTCATGCTCGTCTCCTTCGTCCTGTTTCGCAGACCGCTGCCGACCGCCCTTGCGCTTACCCCGGTCGTGTTCGCGCTAGCCGTAACGCTGGGCTTCATGAAGATAGCTGGAATAGACTTCAACTACCTCACGGTCGCCGCCTTTCCGATAATAGTCGGCGTGAGCGTCGACAGCGGAATACACCTGGTTCACCGCATGAGCTCGGCCCGCGGCGACCTATCAGCCGACCCCTTCTCCATAACGGGACGAGCCGTGCTCTTCACCACGCTGACCACCGTCTCGGCGTTCGGCTCCTTCGTTACCTCCTGGAACGTCGGACTTCGCGAATTCGGCTGGACATTCAACGTCGGACTCGTGGCCTCCCTTCTCGCGTCGCTCCTCCTTCTGCCCGCCATAAT
>DAONII010000025.1:0-10329 GCA_035405085.1 bacterium
CGCCAGATTGGTCACTATCTTGTAGGGCCCTGATCCGGGGGGGAGGCCCGCCTCCTCTCGCGAAGTTCCCCCGGAGAGCCAGCCGGGCGATGTCACGAAGTCCACCTTTTTTACGAAGCGGCGCTTTTCGTGCGGAGTTATGACCATCACGCGCCAGCAGTTCGTTGCAAGATCGCAGGCGCCGCCCGAGCCGGGCAGCCTCACCTTGGGGTTTTCGTAATCGTCGCCTATGATCGTCGAGTTGAGGTTGCCGTGCATGTCGATCTGAGCGCCGCCCAAAAAGGCGTAGTCGACCATGCCGCGGGCGGTGAGGGACATCGTCTCGGTCATCGAGGACGCCATTATGGCCTTCCAGGTGGTGCGCGAGTCGCCCACCGAAACGGGCATGGTGGGGAGAAGGGGGGCGACACCGCCAGCCTCGAACATTATGAGCATATCGGGTGCCGTCGTCTTCTGGGCGAGCATGGCCGCGGCGCATGGAGCGCCGGTTCCTACAACCGCCGAGCAGCCGTTCTCCATGAAGCGGGCGGCGACGCATATCATGAGTTCCATCGCATTGTAGTCGGCCATTGGAATCTCCTTGAACCGGTGACGGTCAGTCGTCCACCTCGAGCATGAACTCATGGCGGCGCAGCTCCTGCATACGCTTCAACCCGCCGTTTAGAGAGACGTATTCGCTGTGGTCCCTGCAGCCGTATATGTTTCTCTGCAGGAACTCGGAGAGCTTCGCCTCATCCTTTTCCACGGTCAGCCACTCCCTTATGTGTTTTTCGTCGGAGAAGTACTCGAAGGGCATGTTGCCGGGATAGCTACCGTAGGGAACCTCGCATACGGCGTCGACGCAGAAGTAGGGTATGCGGACCAGGTGCGGATCGTTGCGGAACGTATCGGTTCCTACGAGCCGCTCGCAGGTTATTATCACGTGCTTGGAAGCGCGGGCGAGGTCCTCGTCGACGTTCGATATGCCCCGGAACGCGGAGTTGCCGTAGGGGTCGGCCTCGTTCACGTGTATGATCGCGACGTCCGGATAGAGGGCCGGATAGGTGGCGAACTTCTTCCCCGTGTAAGGGCATTCCACTATCTTCGAGGCGCTCCACCCTATGGAATCCGCGCCGAGGGTCTGGCGACCGATGAGAAAGGGAATTCCCAGCGCAGCGGCCTTTATTCTCCATGTGAGGCTTGCGTTCGACCATTCGCAAATGCGAATCCTTTTGCTCTCCATGAGACGCCGGGCGTTCGGAGAGACGCCGCGCGCCTCCAGGCCGATTACGTAGGATATGTCGCAGCGGTCCATGACGTCCCCCGCCGCGAGGATCTGGAACGTGTGGGTCGCGCTGTGTCCGCAGAAGCCCAGCCTCTTCCTTTTTCGACGCACGATCTCGTGGAGGACGGCGGTCGGGATCCTCACCCCGCCGAAGCCGCCGGCGGCGAAGTAGGTCCCGTCGGGGATGAACTTTTCGACGGCCTCGCCGACCGACATGACCTTGTCCTTCAGCGCGCGGTCCTTCTTCCTGAAATGCTCGCGCGCTAGATCCGGATCAGGGCTCGTGAAGAGCTCGCCCCTCCCCTCGAAGAGTTCCTTCATAACTCCTCCAAGTGTATGAACTGCTTGATTTTTCCTAGGTGATAACTCCTCTTAAATCAAGGGAAATTGCCCCGGCACGCTCTCTGCCGGGGTGGAGTTTTGCTTCCGCCGGGCTTGACTTTGCAGGCCAAAGGCGGGTCTTCTCCTGTCGGGTACCGATGGAGATAGCCTACTTCCTCATATCCGTCTTCTTCGTATCGCTGTCCGGCGCCCTGATGCCGGGCCCGGTGCTCGCGGTCGTGGTGAGGGACGCGCCGCGGCGTCCGCTCGCCGGGTTCGAGGCGGCGGCGGGTCACGCCCTCCTCGAGCTGCCGCTGGTCGCCGCGATAGCCCTCGGATTTTCGGCCCTGCTCAGGACGCCGATCGCGCACGCGGCGGTGGGCGCCGTAGGCAGCGCCGCGCTCGTGTGGATGGGCATATCGAGTCTCAGGGTGGATTCGAGTGCGCTCTTGCCGTCGGGGGCCGGGGCGCCCCGCTCGATATCGTCCGGGCTTCTGGCCTCGCTGAATCCCTATTTCTTTCTCTGGTGGGCCACCGCCGGTGCGGCTATAGTGGCCAAGGCCGTGTCGTGGTCGATGTGGGTCCTGGCCCTTATGTACTTCGCTCACGTCCTGGTCGATTTTTTGTGGTTCGGGGCGGTGGGGCTCATAGTGTCGAGATCGATGCCGCTGGGCGGGGCATGGCAACTCTGGCTCGTGAGGATCTGCGGCGTCTTCATGGCTGCGTTCGGCGTCTACTTTCTGCTGGGCGCGGTCGCCGGCGTGTCCGGGCAGAGCGGCTGAGGCGAGCGCCGTTTTCTTCGCTCAGGAGCCCGCTCCGATTTCCTGCGGTATGAACGGGTTATTTGAGGTCACATGGCCATATATTCCCATTCACGTCTCTCATCCTTCGAGCAGTGCCGTCTCAAATACAGGTTTTCGTACGTCGACCGCATAGCGAGGGAGGAGCAGTCGATAGAGGCGTTCATGGGCAGCCGATTCCACGAGGCGATGGAGAAGCTCTACATGGAGCTTCCGTTCAGGATCGCCGACTCCTCGGATCTGAAGAGGTTTTTCGAGGAGAGGTGGGAGAAGAGCTTCGGTCCGCACGTCTTCATAATCAGGAAGGAGCGTTCGCCCGAGGACTACAAGAGGATAGGGCTTCGGGCGATAGAAGAATACTGCAGGCGCTATCATCCTTACGACGACGCCAAGACCCTCGGCGTGGAACGGCGCATAGTCGTGAACCTTGGTGGCGGCGGGGATCACAGGGTTCAGTGCTACATCGACCGGCTGGCGATGAGGCCGGACGGCGTTTTGGAGATCCACGACTACAAGACCTCCGGAACCCTCCCGGAGCAGAAGAGGCTCGACTCCGACCGGCAGCTGGGCCTCTACGAGATCGCGGCGCGCAGCGCGTGGCCCGATACCGGCGATGTCGAGCTCGTATGGCACTTCGTCGCCTTCGACAGGGAGATGCGTTCGAGGAGGACCCGCGCGGAACTCGACGAACTCGTGAAGAGCACTTCCGCGCTGATAGACGAGATAGAGTCCTGCACGGATTTTCCCCCCACCGAATCGAGCCTCTGTCCTTACTGTTCCTTTCAGGATATCTGCCCGCTCTTCTCGCACCTGTTCTCCTCGGAGGAGATGCCGGGGAAGAAGGGGATCGAAGATGACGGCGCCGCCCTGGTGGACAGGTTCACGGAGCTTGAGGCGAAGAAGAGGGAGCTGAGGGCGAGGCTCCAGGCTATATCCGACGAGGAGGAGGCGCTGAAGGCCGCCGCCGTATCCATTTCGGAGCGCGAGGGTGCCACGCGCCTCTTCGGCCACGACCACAAGCTCACGCTTCGAAAGGACCTCGTATTGCACTACCCCAAGAGCGGCGAGCCCGGCAGGAACGCGTTCGAGAGGGCGATGCGGGAGAGCGGCCTGTGGGAGCGCTGCGCCGACATAAACTACATGACGCTGCACGGCATAGCCAGGCGCGAGCGCTGGCTCGATTCGGTGCCCGAGGGCATAGGCGAGTTCGTCGAGGTCGAGCCCAGAAAGAAGATCACCCTTTCGAAGCGCAAGGATGTCGAGGAGGACGAGGGGGGAGACGATGCGTGATAGGGGCAGCATGCAGCTTAGGACCTGCGTTTATCTCTTCCTGATCTTCTACTTCGGCCTTCTGCTCTTGGGCGGGGCGCTCGATTTTCTTTTGACCGAGCTGGGCGTCGACAGGCTTCTCTCCGATGAGAACATGCGCCTTCTCGATCTGCTTCGCGCGAGGTTCGTCTATGTCCTTGCGCCTTTCGCAAAGGCGCTGTCGCGTGTCTGGCCCGAGGCCTCAGGCGCCATGATAGCGCGCCCACTGGTTTCTTTGGGGCTTTTGGCGTCGGCGTCAGCGCTCCTCTTTTTCCGAATCTACGACGCGATTCGCTCCCTTCTCAAGAAGTGAAGTCGGGCGGATTCAATCAAACAAAAACTCCCGCACGGGGCGGGAGTTTTTTTCTTATGTGATGCGCTAAAATATCAGCGCACGCGGCGTAGGATGTCGGAAGCCCTGTCCGCGTCGTTTGTGCCGAACGCGACCGTCGTCGTTGTCGACCCCGGGGTGTTCGTCGAGTATGAGCTGTAGGTGTTCACCTTCGCCTCGGCGAGTGCGACCGTGGCGCTGTCGAGCTGGCCGGGCGTGTTCTCCGTCGTCCACAGGACCACCGGATTCTCCTGGACGTTGAAGCCCTCGCGGCGCAGCAGCTCCGAGGCCTTCCTGTTGTTGTCGGTCACGATTCGGAACGCAGCCTCGCCGCTCCACTCGTAGCCCGAAAAGCACTCGATGTTGATCCTGTTCTTCGCCAGCGGCGTGGTCATCCTGGCGAACGCGCCGAGCTCGTTGCCGGTGATCACCAGAAGCTCGGTCGTCTTCGTCGTCTTTCCTGCTGTCGCGCTCTTCGTGGCCATGATCCTCTCCTCTCCCATTGGGTTGGTTGTAAAAAAATAATGAAAATTCTATAGCCCCCCTCCGTTTCGCAGTCAAGGAATACCGCAGAGGGCCCCGATTTGTTCTTCGTTCTTTCCTATCCCATAAACCCTTTTATTTCGAATACATAAAAATACGCATATCCGCGGGACGCCGGTTCGCCCGCCGTGAGGGGCCTTCGGAAAAAGAGGGGGCTCAGCTGTTCGGGCAAGACGGGTTTCGCTGCGTCTGCCGGATCGTTTCATCGTGATACGATGAGGCCGTGAAGCGCCCGGACCGCGTCAGGGATCCTGCCGTTTTCAATCAGAAAGCCCAGGTTTATCTCGGAGGCGCTCCTCGCTATCGCCCTCGGGTTGACGCCAGCTTCGGCCAGCGCGGCGAACACCCTTCCAACCGAATCGGTGCGGCCCCGCAGCTCGTCGCCGACCATGCACACAACCGCCATGTCCGCGTAGGACTTCACCGGCGCTATGCGTGAGAGGGCCTCTTCGGCCTCCTTTAGCTTCCTTTCCCCTATGCCCGACTGCGCTACGAGCGATATGCCGGCCTCGCTCGTGGTTATCATGTGTGCCACGACGCCGGTTTCCTTGAGCGCGGCCAGGGCCTCACCCAGTATATCGGGCACGGAGAGCAATCGGGTGGAGAACAGGTGGAACATCGCCACGTCCTCCTTGTAGGCGACGGACTTCGCGATGCGGTCGGTGGGGACGGGGTGCGAAAAAATCGTCGTGCCAGGGTCCCCCTCCTTGAACGCGTTGGCGACCCTCACCGGAATCCCGCTCTGTATCGCAGGGACGAGCGTCGAAGGGTGCAGAACCTCTGCGCCGAAATAGGCCAGCTCAGAGGCCTCCTCGAATGAAAGCCGCGGTATGTTTTCCGCCGCACCCTCGACCGACGGGTCGGCGGTCATCACGCCGTCGACGTTCTTCCATATGACGACCTCCTCGGCACCGACCGCCGAGGCTATTATGGTGGCGGTGAAGTCGCTGCCGCTGCGGCCCAGCGTGGTTATGTTGCCTTCGCGGTCCTTCCCTATGAATCCCGTCACCACCGGTATCGCGGGGCCCTCCTTCAGGCCGGCGGCGAGCGCCTCCCTGGTGCCGGGAAGCGGCGCGGCGTTGCCGAAGTTCGAGTCGGTGAGCATCCCTATGTCGTAGGCGGCGACCGGCCGCGCCTCGAGGCCGCGCTGCGACAGCGCGCCCGCTATCACCCGCGCTGAAAGCCTCTCGCCGAACGAGAGGACGTTGTCCAGGGTCCTGGGGGTGAGCTCCTTGATCAGGGCGATGCCGTGCAGCAGAGCCTCGAGCCTCGTGAGGAGCGGCTCGACCATTCCGGGCGCGACCCCGCTCTCCTCGCACAGGCCGATGTGCATGTTTCGCACGCCGCCGATTGAGATCCTGCCGGCGAGCGCACCCTTCGCGGCCTCCGAAAGGAGTTCGGTCGTGTCTCCGTGAGCCGATACTACGACGACAGGCTTCCTCTCCGACGCCTGCTCGATGAGGTCGAGGCAGCGCGATAGGCGCTCGGGCGTGGCTATCGTCTGCCCGCCGAATTTGTATACGATCATGTCTTAAAAACCTCCATGCCTTCGTGGCCCGAGTCCCGAGTCACGATTTACGGGTCAGGAGTCACGGTTCCCGTTTCCTGAATTGTGTCGTTCTGCGTGAAACGAAGAATCTCGTAGCGCACGGGATCCTTCGCTCCGTTCAGGATGACACATGCCTTTTATCGTGGCCTTGCCCTGGAAGACGTTTTCTTAACGGGGCGCTCCGCAAGCGGCCCGCACGTGATCTTTGATCCCGCGCCCGGCAGCGTCTCGGCCGGTTGCGACAGAAGAAATCTGCCCGCCGAGATGCGCTTCTTGAGGAGCCCGGCTATCTCCCTCGCAAGCGGAAGCGACGAGAGGGACGCGGTCTCCACCTTCTTCTTGCCTATGAGGATATGCCCGCTTCTCAACTCGGCATAGGTGACGTGTGCGATCGGCTCCCCCTTCAGGTTCGGGTAGTCGTCGCTGTAGTCCCACACCGGGGCGACTATATCCGCGTCGCTTATCGCGCATGCGCGAACCACCTCCTCGTCGAGTACCGGTATCGGAACCCCTATGCCCACAGCGAGCGATACGCCGTAGCCGGTCATCGAGACGCCGCGCACGTATTTCGGGTTCATCCCCTTCATGTCGCCCATCACCGCCAGGGTGCCGGCGCCGCCCGTGGGCACGCCGCGATCGTTGCGCTCTACATCGGGGTCGTGCTGAGTCCCGTGATTTATCACGTAGCCGACGCCCCCGCCCAGGAGTATGCGCGTGCCGATCCCTATTGTGCGGTAGTGCGGGTCGTTCATGAGCGGGGAGAGCTCTCCCGCGGAGCAGTAGGTCGCGTTGCCCATGTTCGGGCGCAGGATGCCGAGGTAGGTGTATATCGAGCGCCTGGATTTCGCGTTCACCGCAACGTTGTAGTTCTGGTAGGCGTTGCGCGGGTTTAGGAGAGTGGCGCAGGGCAGATCCTTGAGCGAAATCCTCGTCTCAATTTCCCGGCGCGGGTAGCACTGCGAACCGTAGGACGTGGCCCTCAGCACGACCTCCCTGCCGGCTATCAGCTCCTCTATCACGTGTCCGCCGCCGTAGCCGAACTTTCCGGGGAATACCTTGTTTTCCGGATCGTCGTCGGGGATCGCAGTTGCGCCAAGGTAGATATCCACCGCGGCGATTCCGCAGTATGCGGGCACGTCGTTGATCCATGCCTTCTTGTAGTTCATCCTCGGCCTGGTGTGGCCGGTGTTCAGAAGAGCGCCCGACGAACACATGGGGCCGAACGTGGCGGTAGTCACCACGTCCACCGCGGCGGCGGTCTTCTTCGCGCCGCGCTCCCTGACCATGGATATTATCTCCTCGGCGGTGACCACGACCGCCTTTCCCTTTTTGATCTTCTCGTTTATTTCTTCGTAGGTTTTTTTCATGTCGCGTTGTCGTTCCGGGCGTCGGCGCCTGCCTGCAGGCAGCCACGCGCGGCAACGACATCCCCGTTATCCCAGGTGTTCTGTCACCGATTCCAGCGCGCCGAAGGGGCAGGCCGGTATGCACAGCTCGCAGGCTATGCAGCGGCTGTCGTCCAGCGATATCCTGTTCGTTTCCTCGTCGACCGCCAGCGCCTTGGGCAGACACTGGGCGACGCAGGCACCGCAGCTCGTGCACCTCTCCTCGTCCCATACGAGGTTCTTTGCCGGGAAGACGAGGCGCACCCCCATCTCATCAAGATAGGCAAACGCCCGCTTCACGTTTGCAGGTTCCCCGTCGACCTGGACGAACATCGTGCCGTCCTCGTCCGGCGTCACGGAGGCCTGAAGTATGTTCACGGAGACGTCGTGGTCCCTTATGAGCCCCGAGAGGACCGGTCTCTCTACGAGCTCGGCCTTGAAATGCAGAATCGCGCTCTTCTTCGTCATGGCGTTCTCCTTCTACTGTAACGATTTCGGCTGGGGAGCCGGCTTTTTCGCCTGGGCTCCTCGCAATCAAAATATTGAATTGGTGAAATAAACAAAGGGGGACGTGACCGATTCGGTCACATGCGCATTATCATATGCGCGCCCGCGGAGGGGATTTGCGCCAGGGTGCAGACGCCGTATTTGGGATGCGTCGTTATCATTGCGGGTTACACCACTAGCAGAACCGGCTTTGGCGAGTCAATCGACATGTGCGCTACAGGACCTCGATTTTGCCCCATATCCCTATCCTGTCGTCCTTTGCGGCGATTATTCCCAGTATCTCCGGGTGCCTGCGGGCCTCGTCGACGGCCAGGCCTACGTCCTCCTTTTCTTTTATCAGGTTGGCCAGCGCCGTGGCGGCCGCGTCCGCCTCCGCCGCCTCCTCGCAGAGGACGCAGAGCGCATCGGCCCTGCCGAAGGAGAGGGAGTGGCCTACCGTTCCGCTCGACGTGCACACCCCGTATCGTTCCAGGCCGCAGGTGGTTCGAAAGCGCAGCTTGCCGGTGAACGGGGAACCCTCGCCCGCGTAGAAGCCGAAGACGACGGGCCCCGGCGATGCCACGAATATATCCCCTCCGTTTTCCACGATCACGTCTCCAAATTCCTCTGAGAGCTCACGGCCGACGCGTGCCGCTATGGCTCCCGCCACCGCAGCCATGGGGCCCACGCCGAAGGCGGCCGACGCCCTCGCCATCTCTTTCGCTATTGCCGGGGCGTCGGGCAAGACATCACGGGGCGATAGTGATCTTTGAAATTCCCCGTCCCTCATGATGTAGGTCGAGAGCTCTTCACGCGCCCCGTGCGCGATCTCCATGGCCCGACCCGACACGTCACGGGCTGCAAGTATCATCAGGTCGGTTTCACCCTCGGCTATCTTGGAGCAGACCAAGCCCTCGCCGCGGACCCACCCCCTGTATGTTCTTTCCTGGTATTCCATCGAAACAGAGCAAGACGGCATATGAAGCCTGTTGTCAAGCGGGCCACCATCTGGTCTTATTCCTCTGCGTCCGTATATTCCAAGCCGGCCTCTGCGGGGAAGTATGATGAAACAATCTGCGTTGCGCATACTGGGCACTGTCTTCGGCTTCCTGCTTTTGGCGCTGGCGGTGGGGGTCCTCCATCACGAGCTCAGGAAGTACGGTTTGCGCGACATCACGGAGAGCCTCTCCGCCATACCCTTTCACAGAGCTGTACTCGCCGTCATATTCTCCGCGGGTTGCTACTGCGCTCTCTCCTTCTACGACCTCCTCGCGCTGCGTTTTATGAAAAACCCGCTGCCCTACCGCAGGGTAGCGCTGGCCTCGTTCGTGGGCTACGCATTTGCGCACAACGTCGGCCTCTCGCTGATAACCGGCACTCCGATGAAGTACCGCGTGTATTCGGCGTGGGGGATAAGGATGGTGGACGTCGTAAAGATCGCGGCCTTCTGCGGCTCGACGTTCTGGATCGGATTCCTCTTCCTCTCGGGGCTAGCACTCCTCTTCGAGCCCGCGAGGATACCGGAGCTGATGAAGCTGCCGGAGGCGGATGCGCGCCTGGTCGGAATCCTCTTTCTGGGGCTCGTGGCCGCTTACCTGGTGATGGGGGCCAGGCGGACGGGGGTACGATTCGGCAGGCGCAGGTTCGAATTCCCGGGGACGCGCTTCGGGCTGGGGCAGATAACGGCCGGGTCGCTCGAGTGGATGTTTGCCTCCGCGGTACTCTACATACTGTTCACCCCGCCTCTTCCGATATCGTACCCCGCTTTTCTGGGCCTCTTTCTCTTCGCTTATCTCTCCGGATTCGTGAGCCAGGTGCCCGGGGGGCTTGGCGTCTTCGAGACGATAATAGTCCTCTCTCTCGAGGGGACGGTGCCGGTCCCTCAGGTGATGGCCGCGCTCATAGCGTACAGGGCGATCTACTACATAGGCCCCCTGATCGTCGCCACCGCGCTGCTCATCGCGCACGAGCTGCGGCGAAGAAGCGAAAGGACCGGGTGATATCCGATGGTTGAACGACTTCAGCGGATTATCAGGGACGCGCTCTCAAAGGTCGGGAACCGCCTCGTAAAGCCCGGCATGACACGCAGGCTCCTGGCCCTCTCGCTCCTCGTCGGCCTCATCACCGGGCTGGCGTCGGTCGCATTCAACTGGCTCATCCGATCCGTGTGGGTTTTGAGCTACGGAGCGGACGATTCGAGGCTCGAGTGGCCGTGGCGACTCTCCGTACTGCTGGTGCCGGCTATCGGCGGACTGTTGGTAGGCCCCATGGTGACCTACCTGGCGCCGGAGGCGAAGGGGCACGGCGTCCCTGAGGTGATGCTTGCGATAGCGCGGAGGGCA
>DAONII010000026.1:0-10219 GCA_035405085.1 bacterium
CTCGAGGATGTCCTCCTTCAGCCAGGTTATGTTCTCGATCGAACCGAACTCTGAGCGGGCCGCATCTATCATCGCGGCGTCCTTCTCAACGGCGAAGACGTGGCGCGCCCTGGCGGCGACCATCCCGGTCATGATGCCGAGCCCCGGGCCTATCTCCACCACGGTATCGTTTCCGCGCGCGTCGAGAGAAGCGACGATCTTTTCCATAGTGGGGCGCGCATGGAGGAAGTGCTGGCCGAGCCCCTTCTTGGGGGATATCCCGTGTTTCCTGAGAAGGGACTGTACCGAAGGAATAGTCATACCCCTATTTCCAGGCTGGCGGTCGCGTTGAGCTTGAGGTCGCTTCGCTCCCCAGCCGCCATCCTTCTCTCTCCTACCCACGCGATCATCGCAGCGTTGTCGGTGCAGTAGTCCATGGACGGGATGAATGCGGAGAGGCCGGCGCCTTCGGCGGTCTCCTTTACCTTTTTGCGCAGGCACCCGTTTGCTGCGACGCCTCCGGCGAGAATTACGGAGCGCGCTTCATGGCGCCTGGCCGCCTCGAATAGCCTGTCCGATATCATCCTCACGACCGACGACTGGAAGCTTGCCGCCAGGTCGGTTACGAAATCCGTCGAGGGACGGCGCTCGTCAGAAGATTCCTTCCTTATCGTGAGCATGACAGCCGTCTTTATCCCGGAGAAGCTGAAGTCGAGAGAATTCTCGTCGGCGAAACGCGGGCTGTTGAAGTGAAAGGCCTTCGGGTTTCCTCTCTGGGAGGCCTCGTCTATGGCCGGCCCGCCCGGATAGCCGAGCCCCAGAAGCTTCGCCACCTTGTCGAAGGCCTCCCCGGCGGCGTCGTCGCGCGTGGCGCCCAGAAGCTTGTAGTCGCCGAAGCCGCGCACAAGGTAGAGGCTGGTGTGCCCGCCGGAGACGACGAGGCCGATCGCCGGGAGCGGGATCTCTCCGAACTCCATCCAAGGGGCGCTCAGGTGTCCCTCCAGATGGTTTACCCCTATTATCGGTATTCCAGCCGAATACGCTATCCCTTTGGCGGCGGCTATCCCGACGAGTAGCGAGCCCAAAAGCCCAGGCGCGCACGTAACGGATACGCCCTCGAGATCGGAAATCTTAAGTTTCGACTCCTTTAGCGCGCCGTAAACCAGGGGTGCTATGTTCTCCAGGTGGCGGCGCGAGGCGAGTTCGGGCACCACGCCTCCGTATTTTGCGTGGACGTCGTGCTGTGTGGCTACGAGGCTCGAGAGGATTCTGCCGTCGTCTACGACGGCTGCTGCGGTCTCGTCGCAGGAGGATTCTATTCCTAGGATGCGCATTTGGCCCTTCAGAAATCCCTTGCGCCGGGTACGTAGCGCTTCCGGACGGGCTCGTCGCCCGAAGGTTTCTTCTGTTCGACCGGAGAAACCGTCCTTCCGCTCATCCTCGCGCGCCGCTGCTCGATCGTCTCGCCCGGATAGGATGTGAGCGGGCTGCCGACCGTCTCGTGCGAAACCTGAGGTGCCGCATCCTGCGCGCCCGGCTGCGGGGCCTTACCCGTCTTCCTTCTCTCGTCGATTCGCTTGAGCTTCGCCTTCGCGGCCTTTGCGTCCTTGCTCGAAGGGTAGGAGGAGACGACCTTTTCGTAGAACGCGCGCGACTCATCGATCAGGCCGAGTTCGTAGAAGGAGTTTCCCTGTTTGAGTATGGCCTCCGAGATCTTGGCGTCCCTGGGGTACTTCTCGATGAACAGCTGAAACTCCTTTATCGCCCTCTTGTAGTCGCGCGAGAGGTAGAAGCTCTCGCCGACCCAGAAGCGCGCGTTGGATGCCCACTGGCTTCGCGGAAATTTCTGGAGAAAAGACTCGAAGGCCCCCGCCGCCTCGAGATAATGCGATCCGTTTGCCAGGTCGAGTGCCTTCTGGTAGGCGGAGGCCTCGGCTCCCGCCGCGGGATTCACCTTTCCTATCGCTGAAGTCACCTGTGAGGAGAAGACGCCCATTCGTTCCTCGATGACCGTTATGCGGGCCTGCAGGTCGTTTATCAGGCGAATCATCTCATCGCGCTGTGCCTGCAGTATTCGCGAGGTGGCCTCGACCTGTCCCTTCATCGCGTTGAGGTCGTCCTGTGAGGACTTCATGGACTCGACCGCCGAAACGGTGTCCGCCGCGTTTGAGGTATAGGTGCGCTGAAGTGCTATTATCTGCTGTTCCAGGGCCTTTATCCTGTCTTCAGGCGATCTGGCTTCGGCGGGCGTCGCCAGCAATATCAAAGATGCAGCTGCTAAGGACAGGGCGAACGGGCGGACCATGGGAACCTCCTTCTTAAATAAAAACACAGCGCGTCTCTTTAATGAAACGCGCTGTGCTTTACAACACCTGTTTTATTACCGCGCAAGCCTTAGCGGCCCACGAATTCCGCGCGGCGGTTCTGCCACCAGCAGCCTTCGTTGTGCTCCGTGCACAGCGGGCGCTCTTCGCCGTAGCTGATCGTGGAGAGCCTGTTGTCCGGGATGCCGAGCTTCGTCATGTAGCTCTTGGCGGAGTTCGCACGGCGGTCGCCCAGGGCGATGTTGTACTCAACCGAGCCGCGCTCGTCGCAGTGGCCCTCTACCGTGACCCTGCTGCCCGAGTTCGCCTGCATCCAGGCCGCATTGCCCTTCAGGACCGGCTCGTACTCAGGCTTGATGTTCGAACGGTCGAAGTCGAAGTGGATGCGCTGCAGGCCTGCCTTCGCCTTCACCGCCTTCGGCTTCTTCTGCTGCTGTGCGCAACCGAAGGCCAACGAGGCGCAACCGATTGCCAGTGCTACAAGTGCCAGTCTTTTCATGACTCCCCTCCTTAAAAGGTTAATTTCAAATGGAATTTGTAGCAAAACCCCCTCAGGTTGAATGAAAATATGGGATGCCCCCCTAGAAGTCAATGGAGAAATTGCTGTTTTATTCACTATTAAAAGCCCGTTTGTATCCGTTAGGCCGGTTTCAGGGCAAACGGACGCCCGGCTTGCAGGAGCCCGCATCGTGCGCTATGTTACCGCCCATGGATGAAATGGTCCGGATCCTCGTAGTCGACCGCTCGGAGCTCGCGGCGAATATGTACCGTCTCCTGCTCTCTTCGCAGGGGGTCTCGATAATCGTAAGGAAGCGTTTCGAGGAGGCCAGGCCCCACTTTTACAGGAGGGAGGCGCCTTCGCTTGCGATATTCAACTCGAACATTTTCGGCAAGAAGTTTCCGGAGGTGCTGAGGCACATGTCGGAGGAGGAGCCTCTGCGCAGGGTTTCGAAGATATTCCTTTGCAGGGAGAGCCCCCACGAGGAGATCTGGCGGGAGAGCCTCGAAAAATTGCCCAACTCCAGGGTCATGGGTCGTCCCTTTCATCCGGACGAGTTCGCGGACATCGTGGGAAAAGCTACGGGGAGAGATGAAACAGGCCGGGGTTCATGAGAGACGGCTGTATCCGAGGCGTCAGTACCGAACGCGAATCGTCTTCGACGACGAGTTCGGCGACGGCCTCTTCTATGTCTTCTCCGAAGACATAAGCATGGGAGGGGTGTTCCTCGCGTCGGACATACCGATGAGGCTGGGCACGCTGCTCTTTCTCTCGTTTCAGCTGCCCGGCCACAAGCGCCCCGTCAGGGTTACCGGCGAGGTGGTGAGGCGTGGCGAAAACGCCGGCGGAGGCATGGGCATAAGGTTTCTGGGACTTTCGGACCTCGCGCGGAAGAGGCTTGAGGATTTTCTGGGCGGGTGATTTGGCTTCACTCGACATCGAATCGGTTTTCGACATTCAGACCTTCGACCCAGGGGAATCGGTCCCCCTTGACAGCTGTCCAGAAAGGACGGCCGGCCGCTCTCCATGGATCGACCGCTATTCCGCTCTCGAAGGGCCTTCCCCTTGCTGTGATCACCAGCGCGTTGTTCTCGCGGTAATCCCCTTCCCAGGCCGTGCCCCATTTGGAGTCGAACCACTCGGGTGAGCTTTTCGCCATCACCTTTCTGAGCTCCGCGGCGAAATGATAGCAGAAACCCTTTTCGCGAAAGCCGAGGTTGATCTTGACGTTGTGCAGGAGTGCGGATCCGCCGATCCTCCACCTCTCCGAGAGTTCCTCGATCCTGTCGATGATGTCCTTCGAAAGCCCGTCCGCCTCGGAACGGGCTTTTTCCGGCGGGTCGTCCCCGTACAGGGAAACGAGCGCCCTCTTGAGGTTGACCACGTTTTGCCAGAAGGCGACCCTTTTGAGGGCTTCGCCGTAGGCCTTCGCGTATCTTCGCTGTTTTGCGGTGAGCCGGATCTTCGTATTTCGACGATGGTCGTCGAGCCTGGCTGTGTTCACTGAGGCGGATATCTTCGATAGCTCGAGCCTGGCGGCCGAAAGGCCCGCCTCCGACGACATCCCCCTCTCCGCCTTCGACAAAGGCCTGTATGCGAACGCCGTGGGGACTGTCATAAAAACGGCAAATGCCGCAGCTGCTATCTGGATAGTTCTAATCACCGTACGGTCTTTCGAGTTTGTTTGCCTATGGGGCGGGAAGCGGGCCTATCTCCTCCTGTCCCGCTCGGAGAGCTTCTTCTCCAGGGCCTCTATCTTTCTCTTCATCGCGTCAAGCTCCGCCTGAACGGTCGGGATGCTCTGTATGTTTTCCACCGCAGGCTTCACCTTGCTGTCGACGAATTCGCGCACATGGCCCAGCTCGTGGGCTCCGCGCGTCATTATCTCCCGCAGGGCCTCGCCGCCTCCCTGGATTATCTGGCGGAAGGTCCCCAGCGGAAGGACGTTGGTCTTCTTCTTCTGCTCCTCGAAGATTATCTGCGCGAGGGTGACGGCGGTGAGATCCTCCTTCGTCGTGTTGTCGACTATCTGGATCTCCTCGCCCTCCTTTATCATCTCGCTGATGTCTTCGAGCGTGACGTAGCACGAGTCCGACGTGTCGTAGAGCTTGCGGTTCTGGTAGCGCTTGATGATCTTCGGGTGCTTTGTGGACATGGCTTCTCCTTTGAGGCTTTCCTGGCGGCTTCCTTCTGGGCCTTCATTTCGTTTGCCATGGCGGTGAAAAGCGGGCCGGCCAAAGTGCCGGCGGTCTTCTTTATCGTGGAGGCGCCGCATATGCCGCGCGAGAGCTCGTCGGCCACATCGATGGCCTTCTGAAAGAACGACAGCAGGTTAGAGCGGGAGGCCTCGGGGACGGATGTCTCGACGTATTCCCTGCAGAAGCCCAGAGCACCCCGGGCGGCGAGCAGAAGCTCGCGCCCCGCGGCCATTACGTGCTCTTTCGTCTCCTCGATGTCTTCCGGAGAGGGTCCTTTGCGGCTCATGCCGTCGCGGCGCTTCATTTCTTTCTCCTGAATATCCGCTTCTCCTCGCGCGCCACCAGTATGACGGCGAGGATGATCAGTGTGAGGAGCAGGTCGGTCAGCCCGAATCCGGACAGGTACTCGTTTATATGGGGCATGCCCGTCCCCTAGCAGAGCGCGTCATGGTTGTCTAGGCGCTTTATTTCGCGTAACCAAAAAAAACCTTGTAAAACAAATATATATAAGCAAGCTCTATTTTTGATGCGCGTGTTTTGCGTCATGGGCAAGAGACTTCCCGCTCGTGAAATAGTTCACCGGCGTGGTGTCCGTGTCCTTGTTGCGCAGGTACAGGAGAATAACGTTCACGTGTGCTACGACCGCGAGGAACAGGAGGGCGATTCCTGGCCATATTGCACTGGGCCAGGCGAGGAATAATAGCCCGGTCAAAGCCATGGTGTAGGACGTCGGCACCATCGCCTTTTTGAACTGAAGCTCTATGCCGGAGTAGCGCGGAACGCCTTTGTACCAGCGGCGCGAGGCGCAGTAGCGTATGAACGCGTACAGCAACAGGACCATCAGGATGAGAACGAGCGAAGGCGAAGGACCCCTTCGCGCGGTGAGCGCGAAATCAATGGCCATCAGCGAAAAACCGGCGATCTCCATAAGGAGGACCGTCTTGCTGAAGCGGTTGAAGAAGAATGACAGCATATTGGTGACCCGTAATCCGAAACCCGAGGCCGGGGGACGGAAAAAATTTACATTGAGAGGCAGGAGCGCGAGTATGCGTTCCCGCAATTCTCCATAACCGAAACCATATCCTCCATTCTTGCAAGCGATCTCTCAAGGGATTTCACGGCCCTCTTAACTATCGCGGCGTGGTCGGCCAGATACTCGGCTTCGGTCACCCGAGGGCCTTCCCCTCCCTCCGCCTGGCGCTCAAGCGCAATCAAGAGCCCGCGGACCTTTGCAAGCTGCCGCGAGCGCAGCCTCGCTTCCTTGCGCGCGGCAGGCAAAAGCCTGGCAAAATCCTTCGGCAGGGCAGCGCGGTACACCTCGTTTCTAACGAATCCGGGCACGTCGATCATCCTGATGATGGAGGGTTTTCCGTCGAAGAGCTGCTCGAGCTCGGAGAGTTTTTCGAGCAGGGGATCCGCCGGGTGCGCCTTAAAAGGGTTCCTCCCGTCGTGGTTTTCCGGTGGGACGTCGAGCCCGAACCACTCCGTGAGCAGCGGGTATATATCGACGGATCTGGCCACTCTGAATCCTCCGTGCGGCACGGTGGGGCCGAAGATCAAAAGGGGCACGCGCATGTCGCCCTCGGTCGGGCCGCCGTGGTTTCCGGCCTTGATCTTCCTGAAGCCGAAGCGCTCGCGTGCGGTTATGAAGGCGTCGCCTCCGCGGCCGTCGGCGAATATCTGTGAGAGTTGAATCACCGCGTCCGGGTATGATCCGCCGCCGTCGGCATCCCGCCATGACGATGAGGCGTGCGGCCTTCCGTCGATGAGGTGTCTCACGGCAGGACTCTTCGAGAGATCCAGCGGATCCCCACGGGTTCTGTCGAAGCGGTAGCTGCAGTAGTCCTCGTGGCGTATCTCGTAGCAGGATATGAAGGCGGCCCTGCCCTCCCCGTCATATACCCTGGCGGCTTTGTCTCCGGCGCGGACTATCAGAAGGTCGGTCGCCTCCAGCGAGAGCATAAGCTCTATCAGGTCGACGCTGTCACCCTCCGATGTCGGATGGCTGCGAAGTATTTCCGGATCCTCTATAGGTTCAAAGCCCCCCTCGTGTTTCACATAGATGTGCGAGGAGGCGACCCCTCGGCTCGCCGCGTAGAGGGTGAAATGTTTTCCCCTCGACCTGTTGGATAAGACCTCGATGCCTGCATCCTCCAGCTTTCCGTTCAGATCGAATAATTCGCCGCTGGAGTGCATGCCGTGGTCTGCGGACACTATGATATATGTCTTGTTTGAAATCCCCCTCTCCTCTAAAAGCTTGAAGAATTCGCCAAGGAACAGGTCGAATTGGACGAGGGCTTCGGCGACCTCCTCGCTCAGAGGGCCGTGCAGGTGACCAAGGATGTCGGAGGAATAGAGGCCCGCAAGGGTATAGCGAGGCGGTTCTTCACCACTGAAAAGCTTCAATATTTCGCGAAAGGCTAGCACGTCAACCTTCTCCGGGCTTTTGCTCACGTATGTCGACCACAGCGCGTGGAGCGGAGCCTTCTTGGGGTGTGCGTGTGAGGCGCCGCGGTAAATCGAGGAATAAACGGAGGCCGTGCTGTGCCCGCGCAGAAGTTCGAAAATGGTCGACGGCGGTGAGAGCCCGGGGGATTCGGGGTTGAAAAGCGCCCTCAGATTGAAGAAGTCCGCGTTCATCTTTCGGGGGCCCCCGGGGGCGAGATAGACTATGCCGATTTCCTCTTCGCGGTCGAAGCGCTCGAGGTGCGGGATTCCTGAGTGACCGGGCAGAAGACCTGAGGCGAAGCTCTGATAGACAGTGGTCGAAGTCGTCGGGAACGAGGAGAGCCCGTGTGTGAAGCGGGCTCCGCGATCGACCATTAGCCTTTGTATGTTCGGAAGCCTGCCATCGTCGAGGACCCTGTCGAATGTGCGAAGGTTCGTGCCGTCTATCACGAAGTGGATCACATAGACGTCGTTTATCTGCGGGAGCTCCAGGGTTTCGACCGGTCCGGAGCGGTATGAGCTCTGCGGGGTACGATTCGTCGCCGCTTCAAGCGCAGGCGACAGCAGGATAAGGGCTGCAGCTATTATGGGCAGCGAGGCGAGCCTCTTCATGGGCGGGCACCCCTAACACCGGCAAACATGTGCGTCAACATGCGAGGATTCGCCTTATGTTTTCTCCCCGATGGGTCCTTTCGAGGAACGAAAGGGCTTCCCGGGCGCCGGCGTTCGAGAGGAAAGACTCGATTGCAGCCGAGAGCGGGGAGTCGGCATTCACTGAGATTCCCCTGTGTTTTTGCAGAACGCCCCTGATCCCATTTATCATCATCTTGATCTTCGCCTCGCCGGCGAAAGGCTCCTCTGCGAAGGGGGTGCCGGGTTTCGGTACGAAAGGGGATAGCGTTATGGACAATGAAGTTTGCCTCGCCGTCTTCGGTGCGTGTTCCCTGACGTGAGTCGCGATCCGAAGCGACAGGGAGGCTATATCCTTTACGTCCTCCTCGGTCTCGCCGGGGAGGCCTATCATGAAATAGAGTCGCAGGTTGGTTATCTTCGACTTCGCCAGGATTTCGATCGCGCCGAATATCCCGTCGTCAGAAAGTCCTTTGCCTATAGCGTATCGAAGTCTCTCGCTCCCCGACTCTATTCCCAGGGCGACAGATCGGTGGCCCGAGGCGGCAAGAAGCTCCGCCTTCTCCTCGTCGATGTCGCCGACCCTGACCGAGGAAGGCGAAAATGTTGCTTTGCTTGAGTGTATCGCCCTCGCGATCTCGGTGAACTGCGGGTGCGAGAGGATGCTGGCACCGACCAAGCCGAATTTTTTTCTAAACTCGAGGCCCTCCTTCACCATGGCCATCACCGCTTCGAAGGAGCGCCTGCGCGGCGGCCTGTATATCTCCGGCGTCGCACAGAACCTGCAGCTGAACGGACAGCCGCGCTGCACCTCTATAAGGTGCATCCCCGCGAACTCGGCATCGCGGCTGTGCACGGCGGTATGGGTCGGCCACGGATCCAGATCCTCAAGCCACCTCCGAGCGATCCTCTCCGGCGGGTCGCCGAGGGACGGCACCCAAATTCCGGGTATCTTGGAGATCCTTTCGAGTTTCTCCTCCTTGGTCGCCTCCGTACCTATCGCGTCGAAGAGCTCTTCGGCGAAGCACTCCGCCTCCCCGATCGCGATGGCGTCGAATATGGCCGAGACCGGCCTCGGGTTCAGAGTCGGGACCGCCCCACCCGCTATCATGAGGGGGAAGTCTTTACCTCGCATCTCGGCGGCATGCGGTATGCTTGCGATTTCGAACAGGGGCAGCACGTTCAGCAGGTCGTTTTCGAAAGAGATCGAAAAGGCCGCTGCCGAGAACTCCCCGAGCGGTTTCCCGCTCTCCACGGACAGCGGCGGAGTTTTTGTCCTGCGGTGCTCGGCCATGTCAGCTCTGTCCGGCAAAAAAAAGCGCTCGCATAGCATCCCGCTTCGCGAGTTCATCATCCTGTAGAGAGAGTGTATCGCGAGGTTTCCCATGCCTACCGCGTAGGTGTTCGGGTAGACGAGTGCTACGGCGGTTTTGCCGCCCGGTTCCTTTATTACCGCCCCCTGTTCGCTCGCGAGCCTTCTCTCGAGTGATTTTTTGAGCTTCCACGTCATATCCGCATAAAGACCACAAGGAGATGAGCCTTGCAATGGGCGCTTGGGATGACTAGGAGGTCCTGAAAGGCAGGCGAGGGGTATTTTATGTTGCCCTGGGGGAAGAAATACGAGGCGGTCAAGCGTGCCGAGGAGCACCTGAGTGAGTGCTGCGCCGCGCTCGGCCTTGGGGAGAAGACTATCGGAAAGAGCGGCAGGGACTGGATAGGTCGCAGGAGATGGGAAGGGAACCCAGGCGAGTTGCGCCGCCTCGTCTACATCGCAGCCCTAACATGCCCTGGAAAAGAGATAGAGGCGGGGCACTTTCCTCCGCGCAGGCGGCGCGACCACGAGGCGCACGCGAAGGCGCAGTTCGAAGGGCTGTCTTTGGAGGAGATCCTCCGGCACAAAGTCGCCCACTTCTTCAGCAGGCTGGGCGACGTGGAGGTGAAGGGCGTGTACGGGGCGGTTATGGAGCAGGTTGAGCGGCCTCTCATAGAGGAGTGCGTCAGATGGGCAGGCGGAAACAGGCTTAAGGCGGCGCGCGTTCTGGGGATCAGCAGAAACACCCTGAGAAAAAAGATGCAGGAGCACTCGGTAAAATGACGAGAATAGTTCTGGCCATAGGCGGTTCGGATCCTTCGGGCGGGGC
>DAONII010000027.1:0-10115 GCA_035405085.1 bacterium
AGAGTCCTGTCTATAGCCCAGAGAAGCGATCCCTGCCTGTTCCCTTCGCGCATCGTCTTCACGAGTTCGAGGTTCCGTTTCGTCGAATCGTCGAGGCGCATGGCGGCGCCTCCGGAGATCGGGCGTATGGAGCCTATGTGCGAGACCCTGCCCTTCTGGGTAAACGATATGTAGGAGAGCGCGGCGGCGGCGGCCTTCGCGGCTGCCCTTCGGTCCTGTACGAAGGGGGTTCCGCCTTCGAGCAGGGAGATGCTTGAAAGGTTTAGCCCGCAGTCGGTTGCGGCGGATACGGCTGCCGCAGGGAAAAGCCGGGATATCTCCGATGAGAAGTTCGCGTCTGCGGCTATCTCACCGGCGAGGAGCATCTCCCTGGGTTCGAAGCGCGAGAGCTCCTCGAAGAGCTCCCGAAAGCCTTCGAATTCTCCGGCCTGGAAGAGGCCTGTGGAGACGTCGGTCACGGCTAGCCCATACCTCTCAGCATCCTTCGAAACCGAGGCCAGAAAGTTGTGGCTCTTCGCCTCGAGGCCCAGGCCATCGGGGATGACGCCGGGTGTGAGGACCCGTGTTACCTCCCGTTTCACGACCCCCTTTGCGAGCTTAGGGTCCTCCACCTGGTCGCAGATAGCCACCTTTTTGCCGTTCTCAAGGAGCCTTGCGATATAGGGCTCTACAGAATGGTAAGGGACGCCGCACAGGGGGATAGGTTTAGGGTCGTTTTTGTTCCTTGAAGTTAAAGTAATGTCTAATATATTCGACGCCAAAACCGCGTCATCAAAGAACATTTCATAGAAATCACCCAATCTGAACATCAGTATTGAGTCCGGATGCTCCCTCTTTATCGCCATGTACTGGCGAAGCATGGGCGTCGTCGCATCATTATATAGGGTTTTTTGTGACATCGGGACCGATGATTACAATGTGCCCGGCCGGATATCAAGCGGCAGAACGAAAAAATGCCCCCTGAAGCAACTTCGGCCACCCGGATGGCCGATAATATAGGTGAGAGGGAGGTTTCATCGGGGGCAGAAAGGCAGGGTAGCGGGATGTGCGTATTATATGCAGCAGCGGCTGTAACTGCGGCGGCGGCGATAACCGGCGCGGTCGTCGGCGGCGTCCAGAACGCAAAGCAGGCCGACGCTGCGGAGGACGCGGCTGCAAAGCAGGAAGCCCAGATGATGAAGCAGATCAAGGAGAAGAACGCGCAGAAGACCGCCGCGAAGCTCATGAACGATTACCAGACGAAGCGAAACAGGATGGCCGCGATGGGCGCGGCTACGCTCAACACGATCCTTGCCGATCAGGCAAGGACGGATGCTAAGAACATGGCGATGGACAGGGCCGGCAGGGGCGGATACGGGACGCCGGCCCAGGTATCGAAGCCGGCGAGGGCATAAAAACGGACCTCAGGGATCGGAGGAGATCATGATGAACGCGGGCAACAACATGAACAGCGGCTGGCCGCAGAGCAACGGAAACAACAACGGTGGCGTTTATCCTCCCGTCTGGCAGGCGCCCAACGTGGAGTTCTCCTCCCCTCAGATGGGGGGCGGAAACAGCACGACGACGAAGGTAAACATGAAGCTCGATGGAGACTCCGAGGAGGCCAAAAACCACCTCAAGGCTGCCCGGACGAGCGGCTATATAAACGACATCGGCGCCGCTGTGATAAACACCATGAACTCCGCGTTTCAGTATTCGCTCGCCTCTCAGTCGATGGGCCACCAGGCGGATCTGATGGGCAAGTACTATGAGACGCAGACCACCATCGCCGGGTACCAGAAGGAAGTGGCGATGGAGCAGATGTTCGTCCAGATGGAGGCGGTCAGGGCACAGAGGGATATCGCGAAGATAGACGGAGACACCGCCATAGCGCTTAGAAAGTACGAGGCGAAGGCCGAGGCGGACATCGCGCGCATACAGGAGCAGGGAAAGACCGACCGCTGCGAGAAGATGGCCGCTGCCGGGCAGTTCGGCAGCAGGGTCGAGGACCCGTTCAGCAGGGGGAGCTACTATTACGGATGAGGATTTTGCCGGAAAGCTGAATGTCTCGGAGGTGTTTTTATGAGCGAAACAACCAAGGTCGACGGCCCCGGCATCGCAAATGGTGTAGCCGGCATAGTCTCGGGCTGCTGTCAGATAGCATCGTCGATAGCGAACTTCGTCTATCAGGGAAGGGTGATGGAGGCGCAGGCGAGGATGCAGGACAACGTCTACGAAAACCAGACGCAGAACGCCGCGATCGACAGGGACATTGCGAAGGACAACCTCCATACCCAGCTCGAGGCCATAAAGATAACGACCGAGGCGAAAAAGGAGCTCGGCAAGTCCGCCGTGTACCGACAGAGGGCCGAGAGCCAGCTGAAGATGGAGAAGGTTAGAAAGGAGGAGGCGGACAAGACTCAGGCGGCTGCAAAGATAGCCCCTGAAGCGAGAAAGGCGATAGCGGATTTCGGGCGCAGGAGCTACGCCATGGGTTCACCTCTTCGTGCCTAGAAAACCAGACCGACGGTTCGGCCGGCCCGGCGGGCCGGCCCTTTTTGTTTTGACACATCCCCCGCCCGCACCTAAAATTCAGAGGATATGCCACTCGATCTCGCAAGCTTCGGCGTCATGCAGTATCTCTGGGATACGCTCGACAAGACCGCGGATGGCGCCCACATCCGCTACACGATAATCGACGTGGAGCAGCTCTGGTGGATGGGATTCGTCGACACTCAGAGGGTGTCGCTTGAAGAATGGACGCGCATCTTCGACCCCTACCTCCAGAAGGACGGCTCGTACCTCTTGAACCGCGACCAGTTTCTCTCGCTCGAGGACTACCGCTACAAGGGCGAGATAAGGATACCATTCGATGCGAGGCTCATCAACGAGGGGAAATACACCGACGACGGTCTCGAGGACCTCATAGAGGCGTCCATAGCCCCCTCCTGCGGTCTGCCGCCGGAGAATCTGAATTCCTTTTTTGCAGAGCTGAAGGAGGAGTTCCGCCAGTCCGATGGGCTCATACTCATAGAGATGCCGGCCAAGCTTAGGATAAAGGCGCTCATCGACGAGCACCCTTCCCCACTCCGTAATCTGGAGGTCATGCTCGACGGGATGCTCGCTTCGAAGGGTCCCGATATGATGGCGGAGGTGGGCGAGGCCAAGGCGGGTGCGGCGACCGCCCAGGCCGCGATTCAGGCATCCAGGTTTTCGGCGAAGCCGACCACGCGCGCCGAGGAGAAGGCAAAAGGCCTGGAAGCGCTCCAGAAGTCCCGCAGGCCCAAGGCCTCCGGAGAAGTGGACGGGGTCGATAAGGTGGAGGTCAGGAAGATACGCCGTTCTCGGAAGGGGGTGCGGGGTTAGCCGGCCTGGAGTTCCCTCCCATCTCCTGCAGGCCGCGCACTACCGATAGCTCTCGCTCGAGTTGTCGGATCTTCTTGTTCTTTGAGCGTATCTCCAGCGTCTTGAAGAAGGAAGGCAGCGCCTCGAGCAGGGCCACCATGACCATTCCCGTGCAGAACGTAAGCAGCAGAACGAAGCCCAGCGATATAGGGGTCGACCTGAGCGCGATGAGGTGGGGAATGTCGAATTTGAATACGACCCTGTAGCCGAACGTCTCGGCATCCAGGTTGCAGTAGACGAAGTTGAGTAGCAGAAAGAAGATGAAGGCCATCAGCACGGCGAATATCAGACGCTTCATTTGACCCCCTCAGATTTTATCGAAGCCGGGTTTCAACCTGTCGTAGGTGGCTTCCAGGTACTCCGGCATCGAGCGCGTGTCGCCGATGACCGGAAGAAAGTTCGAGTCGCCGCACCACCTTGGCACGACGTGAAGGTGCACGTGATCGACTATGCCGGCGCCTGCCGGCTTGCCTATGTTGAAGCCGCAGTTGAACCCCTCGGCGTCCATTTCATTTTGCATGATCTCCATAGAGGAGGCGCAAAGGCTCATCACCTCGGCGTGTGTCTTTGCCGGAAGATCCGACAGGGAGCCGGTGTGACTGTATGGTATGACAAGCAGGTGGCCGTTGTTGTAGGGGAAGCGGTTCATCAGGACGTAGCAGCTCTTTCCCCGGTGCAGCACGAGACGGCCTTTGTCGTCCCCCGGCTCAGCTATTTCGCAGAAGACGCAGCCGCCGGAGCAATCGCGAAGCTCTTCGATGAACTGCATGCGCCATGGCGCCCAGAGACGCTCCATCACATCACCTTGTTGACGCGCTCGCGCAGCTCCTTGCCCACCTTGAAGAACGGGACCTTGCGTTCGCCGACGTTTACCGAGCTGCCGGTCTTTGGGTTGCGCCCGATTCGGGGCTTGCGGCAGCGCACCTCGAAGCTCCCGAAGCCTCGGATTTCTATGCGGTCACCGCGCCTGAGCGCGTCGGTCATGCTGTCGAATATTGTGTTTACGATGACCTCGACGTCCCTCCCGGCCATACTGGGGAGCTTCTTTGCAAGCATCTCGATAAGATCGCTCTTGTTCAAGGCCCTCCTCCTTTCGTCGAACCCGTTGTTCTCTTCTATCCGCCGCTCATGACGAGCATGGGCTGCCAGTAGTCCATCAGGGCGGCGGCGGAGAGTTTGCGCGCCGCGGAGCTTGCCGAATCCATGAGGAGATCGATAAGGCGGTGACGCCTCTTCGGGTGCAAAAGCTTCGGGTCGCCCTTGATGCCCCCCCTTTTGCCCGCCATCTTTATCGCCTCGTCGAACCCACCCAGCTCGTCCACGAGGCCGAGCTCGAGCGCCTGCCTGCCGGTGTAGATCCTTCCGTCGGCTATTTCGTCGACCTTCTCCATCGGAAGCTTTCGCGCCCTCGCGACCTCCTCCTTGAACTGGACGTGAATATCGTCGAGTATGCCCTGCAGCACCGCCCTCTCCTCAGGCGTCATCGGCCGGTCGAATGTACCCAGGTCCTTGAGCTTTCCGCTCTTGAGCGTCTCGTGCTTTATCTTCGCCCAGCTGAGTAAATCGCCCAGCATCACGTGCTCCATGCGGACTCCTATGGAGCCCGTGACCGTGCCGGGGTTCGCGAGTATCGTGTCGGCGCCGCAAGCTATGTAGTATCCGCCGCTCGCGGCTACAGCCCCCATTGACGCCAGGACAGGCTTTTCTGCCGCCAGGCGCCTCACCGCTTCAAGGATCTCCTGGGAGGCCGCTACCGATCCTCCAGGCGACTCTATACGGAGGATTACGCTCTTCACGGAGTCGTTTTCACGGAAGCTGTTTAGATCCTCCACCGCGTTGTCGGCGGAGATGATCGCACCGTCCACGGTGACCACACCGACCCTTTTGCCGGAAGAGAATGCGCCTGAGAGCAGATCGCCGCCCGATATCATGGAGACCGCCATGCCGAAGACAAAAGCGCCCCCGGCGAGCAGCAATATAATCAGAGCGATCAAGAGACCCTTGTGTTTCATGCCGCTAAGTCCCCCGGCGATGAACGACTATTGCTCGGACGCCTCCTGCTCAAGCGCGAGGATGAATCGCCTTTCGCGCGGCAGCGTCTTCTTCACGACTACGTCGACTTCGTCGCCCGTCTTGAGCGACTCCGGATACTCCTTCTCCGGTATGAGGCCCTCGACTATATCCTCCAGCTTGACCAGGGCACCCGCGCCGGACATGCCGGATACGGTTCCGTGTGCCTTCGTCCCCTCCTTGTAGGAGGCGTCTATCCTGTCCCAGGGGTCGTCCTGAAGCTGTTTAAGGCCGAGCGAGAACCGCTCGTTTTCGGGATCTATCTGTAGGACGACGGCTTCGTCCTCATCACCCTTATTGAAGAGCTCGGAGGGATGGGCGAAGTTCTGGACCCAGGCGACGTCGGAGATGTGGACCAGGCCGTCGATCTCGCCGTTCACATCTACGAAGATGCCGAAGTCGGCTATGTTGCGGACCGTTCCGCGGATTTTGCTGCCTATCGGGTATTTGTCGTCGAGGTGCTCCCACGGGTTGGGCTCGACCTGCTTGAGCCCCAGGGAGATTCGCTTCGCGCTTAGATCGACGTCGAGTACTATGGCCTCGACCGCATCCCCTACCGAGACTACCTTGGAGGGGTGTTTGACCTTCTTCGTCCAGCTCATCTCTGAGACGTGGATGAGTCCCTCCACGCCGTCCTCGAGCGCAACGAACGCGCCGTAATCGGTCAGGTTGACGACCTTGCCGGAGACGCGGCTGCCGACCGGGTATTTGCCCTCGACATCAGCCCAGGGATCCTGAGTGAGCTGCTTGAGTCCCAGCGATACCTTTTGGGTGGCGGAATCGAACTTGAGCACGACGACGCGGATGTCGTCGCCGACCGAAAACATCTCGGACGGGTGGTTTATCCGGCCCCATGTCATGTCGGTCACGTGCAGCAGGCCGTCTATGCCTCCGAGGTCCACGAAAACGCCGTACTCGGTGACGTTCTTGACCACGCCGTCGAAGACCTGGCCCTCGGCGAGGTTCGCGAGGGTCGCCTCCTTCATGCTCTCCCTCTCCTTCTCGAGGATGGCCTTTCGGGAGAGGACGACGTTGCCGCGCCTCTTATTGAGCTTGATGATCTTGAACTGGTATGTCTGGCCTATGTACTTGTCCAGATTTCGAGCCGGCCTCAGGTCGACCTGCGATCCGGGCAGGAAGGCGCGGACGCCTATGTCGACGGAGAGTCCGCCCTTTACCTTGGAGACTATCGTGCCCTCGACGGTCGTGTCGTTTGCCTCGACTTCGGCAAGGCGGTCCCATGTGCGCATCGCGTCGGCGCGCTCCTTGGAAAGGACCATGACCCCGCGGTCGTCCTCGATGTTCTCGAGCAGGACCTCGATCTCCTTGCCGATTTCGGCGGTCAGTTCGCCGCGCGCGTTTTTGAACTCCTCGATCGGGATCTGACCCTCGGATTTGAAGCCGATATCGACGATGACCTGATCGCGCCCTATGCGCACCACCCGGCCCTTGACGATCTCACCTTCCTTCAGTTTTGCCTGCTTTGCACTCTCCTCGAAGAGGCGGGCGAACTCACTTTGCTGCTGGCTCTGCGACGGCTGGATCTGAACTGGACACATGCTGGGCTTTCCTCCCTTTTCCTTTTAGATTTTCAAGTGTTGTGCGACTTTTAAACACTTTGAAGTTTCGGGAACGTAGATGAGGCCGCCCCCTTTGTCAAAGGAATTGTTATGATTCTTAAAGGGTTATTGGCCTCAGGCCTAGATAGCCGCCGTCAAAGGAGTTAGCCGTTTCAATGCGCATAAAAAATAGTGCTCGCGAATGCAGGCGGTTTCATGTATTTTTCTAGACAACGGGGGAAACAATGCGGAAAAAAAGGGATATTTCCATTCTCGATGTAACGATACGCGACGGCAGCTATTCCATAAACTATCAGTATACCCCCCGACAGGTGGCGGAGGTTTCAGGGGCGCTCGACAGGGCAGGCATCGATTACATAGAGGTCAGCCATGGATGTGGCCTTGGCGCGGCAGAGAACCTTGGCTTCCCGTCAGCTGCGAGCGATGCCGACTATGTCAAAGCGGCCAAGGCGGCTGTCCTGAAGGCAAAGGTCGGGGTGATAGCGGGCCCCTCGCCAGTTACGCAGGAGCGCGATATCGACTCGATCATTCGGGAGGTGGACTTCATTCGTTTCGCGGCCAACTGTGACAATCCGGGCATTCTGGAGAAAAATGCCGACTATGCGAGAAAGCGGAGGCCCGGCATCGCCCTCTTCATGCAGATGATGAGGTCGACGAGGAGGCCGAAGAGGGATCTGATAGCTGCGGCTCGAAGGGCCGAGTCTATGGGTTTTTCGATAGTTTATCTCGTCGATACCGCTGGTCATTTCGTGCCCGAAGAGGTTGAAGATCTGATCGCGGCTCTTTCCGCGAAGCTCTCGATAGGGGTCGGCTTTCACGGGCACGACAACTTAAGGCTCGCGGTGGCCAACTCGATGGCGGCTGTAGAGGCCGGCGCGGTCTCCGTGGATGCAAGCCTTCGGGGAATAGGCAGGGCAGCGGGTAACGCTCAGATGGAATGCCTGGTTTCGCTGCTCAAGAGGGTCGGATACGTCAAGAATGTGGATCTGGCGAAACTGCTTGAGGCCGGCGAAAAAATCATAGCGCCGGTGATGCCTTCGCGAAGGGGAGTGGAGGCGCTCGACGTGGCGACCGCCGATGCGAACATAGATATATACCCGCTCGAGCCCTACGAGCGGATAGCGGCAAAGTTGAAAGTTTCGATTCAGGAGCTCATCGACGCCTTGGGGGGCGACCCTTCGACGGTTGAGTTTTCACCCTCGGATGTGCAGCGGCTTTTGGGGAAACGCGGCGCCGGGAGGGGGAAGCCGACCCGGAGATGACCGAGCTGAGGGAGCTGCAGATGAACTTCACGTCATCCTCTGTCAGCGCTGTGTGAAACGGAAGGAAGAGGAGCCCGTTCGCGAGTTTCTCCGTGGCGGGCAGGCGCGTCCGGCTGTTGCCCAGCAGGATCCTGTAGAGTTTCTGCAGATGGTGCGCGTGCCATAGACCTGTCTGTACATTGAACCTCTGCTGCAGGGAGGTGCTGACTTCCTTCCTTTCGAGCGGCAGCACGACTCCGAAGTGCGTCGGTACGGTTTCCTCCCCGAGTTCCTGAAGGGAGACCATACCCTCGCGGACGAGCGGAGCCAGGCTCTTCTCGTATGCTGCGCGAAGCCGCCGGCGGCGCGAGACTATCTCCTCCCTGCGCCTGAGCTGCGCGTGCGCTATTGCCGCGTTTATCGCGCTCATCTTGCAGTTCATCCCGAAGAAGGAGAGCTCGCCCGGATTTGACTGCGAGACGCCCTGGTGGGCGATCTCGTGCATGACCTCCAGGATACCCTGGTCGTGCGATGTCGCGACGGCACCGCCCATGCCGGAGAATATCTTGGATACGGTGAGGCTCATGACCGTAAGGCCGTTTGGACCTACGTTCACTAGCCCGGGCCTCGCTCCCTCGCGGGTGGACGCGATGGCCAGAGAGGCGTCCTGTATGAGCGGGAAATCGAAGCCCCGCCTGTGGAACAGTTCCTCGTAAGGCCAGATGTCCGCAAAGATGTTGAGGTGCGTTAGTATTATGGCGCGCGTCTTGCCGGTGACGGCGCGGGCTGCAGCGTCGGCGTCCATGCACCACGTGGAAGGGTCGATATCGACGAAGCGTGGAACGGCGCCGGAGGCGGCGATCGCGTTTATGACGCCGACGTAGTTGAGCGAGGAGGTGACGACCTCCCCGCCCGCCGCGCCTGCTGCCGAGAGAGCCGCGGTGAGCGCGCCAGTCGGGGACCCGAAGCCGGCCACGCTCACCGGGATCTCGCCCAAGCCCCTGCCCTCTTTCACCCTCTCAAGCCAGGCGCCCGGGCGCCCGGGTGCCTCCCTGACATAGCGCAGGAAATCGGTGAGGAATCGGTAGGTCGGGCCGCCCGGCGTTATCTTGAAGAGATCCGGAAGAGCCGATGCATCCGAGAGGAGATCTGCCAAAGCGGAGATCTGGGAAGCTTCACCCTCCCGCCAGGCCTTGGCGAGCGCGGAGACGTGCTCGGAAACCTCGCTTCCCGCGGGATCGGGATCGGGGCAGATGAGTCTGTGCTCCTTCATCAGGACAAGCCCTTTTCCAGACTAATGAATTCCTCGCGCGTTGAGAAACACGCCGAGATCCTTGTCTATTAGGACGTCGTGGTTGATTATCCAGTCCTTGAGGTATCCGAGGGCGTCGGCGCTGGCGCAGGCCGGGTCGTCGAAGCACTTCGCACGCAGCCCGCGCACCCTCTCGGTGAAGCCGCCGTGGGCGCGCCGGTGCGATTCGTATTGTGGATAGCCGTTGGCTTCCATGAGCTTCTCTTCCGTGCCGAAGTTGTCCGTAATATAATTCGCGAGTTCCTCGAAGAGAGCCTCCGATACCGCCCTGCCCTTTCCGGACATGACCGCCTCGTGGAGGTCGTTTATAACCATGAGGAGCCTGCGGTGCTGGTCGTCGATCTCCACGACGCCCACGCTCAGATCTTCAGTCCAGGTTGCAAAGGCCATGGCATATCCCTCCGGCAGGTCGAGACCTCTTTTCTCATTTTTCAGGCGGGATGTAAATGACGATGGGGCCCTAAAACAAACGGCCCCAAAAAACGGGGCCGTCTGTTTTTGAGCGGGAGACGGGATTTGCCCCCTCCG
>DAONII010000028.1:0-10084 GCA_035405085.1 bacterium
CAGTCGGCGCGCTCCGTTCTCCCAAATGCCACCGAGACGAAGATATTCATCTCGGCCAACGGCCGCGCGCTTCGTCACTTCTTCGAGATGCGCGGTTCCGTGCACGCCGACACCGAGATACGAGAGCTGGCTGTCGCCATGTTCCGGCTCATAAAGGAAGAGGCGCCGAACATCTTCGCCGACCTCGACGTGCTGCTCGAGGGGGACGCGGAAGTCATACGCGTGAAACACTCCAAGGTCTGAAATCCCGGCAGGAAAAGCGCCCGGGCGCGTCAGGCCGCCGTCTCGTTCGAGAGCCGGCAGGGCCAGAGCCTTTCGACGCGAACCGTTACCCAGAAGCAGAGCGCCGCGCTGGCGAAGCCGGCCAACACGTCCGCGATGTAGTGCTGTTTCACAAGCACCACCGACACGGCGACTATCGCGGTCATCGCTGCGAAAACCCAGCGCATGATCGGGTGGTTTCTCCAGGCAACAAGCGTCGCGAGTGTCGGGTAGGTGACGTGCAGCGATGGAAAGCAGTTGTAGGGCAGATCGATTATATAGTAATAGCGCGTGATCTCCGCGGAAAAGCCTGTGAGGCCGGAGAGGTCGGGGCGCATCGTCATCGCTACCGGGAACGCCAGAAAACAGGCGTAGGAAAGCGTGGTCGATATCATGAACGCGACCACCACCCGCCGCCAGTCGTCCGGGTCCCGGATCGCAAGATAAACGAGCAGTACGCTCAGGTAGACGAGTATATAGCCGAAGATGAATGCGGGTACGAAGGGGATGCTGTTTTCCCAGCCGAAACCCACGTCGAAAAAAAGGCTCCGGCGCGACGAAATCCAGTTTATCGCAGTGTAGCCGAACGCGAAATAGCCTATCATGAAGAGAAACCAGTTGAACCTGTTTTGCCTCCCGCCGCTCATTTCCCGCCCCCCTTTCCGAGGCGCGCAAACTAGACAAAATTTAGGGTCAATGCAACCGCCGGGTTTTTCGTTGCCTTCGCCGAAGGCGTGTGGTCGTATCCGCCAAAACCCACAACGGAGGTCGATATGAAGAAGCGTCTCCTGGCAGTCGCAGTCGGCATAGCGGTAGCCATGATTTTCGCCGGCACCGCCTCGGCAGGCAAGTATTCGAGGCCAAAGCCCTACGTGGAGCCTGCGGATTCTGGGCTGGACGCCTTCGCGGAGAAGCAGCGCAGCATGAGCGACTGCATGTCCTTTTCTGCATCGCACAAGAGCAAGGGATCAAATGCGGACAGGGCGGAGTTCAGGCGTCAGTTCGGCGAGCCGGCAGGCGAGGCCGGCGCCGTGACGGAATACAGCTATGACAAATACACGAGGATCTTTTTGGACTGTTCGAAGAGACTTTGCACGTGCAGGTGCCTTGGCAAGTGATCATTTAATGACAATGGCTCTGGAGCCGGAAAGGTGAAGAACATGGACAAGCAGTCGGTGGAGAAGGTTTTGACTGAAAAGGTGAGGCCGATGCTCGCGGCGGATGGCGGCGGCGTGGATCTGGTGGATGTGAAGCCGGACAACACGGTCGTCGTTAAGCTCACCGGCGCATGCGGCAATTGCCCGTTTTCTACGATGACGCTAAAGTCCGGCGTCGAGGCGGAGCTTAAAAGGGCATTCCCGGAACTGAAGGAAGTCGTTACGGCATAAATTCAGGCGTAAGGCGTAAGGCGTAAGGCAAAGAAAAAGACCCCTGGTGGGGTCTTTTTTATTTTGCCCTAAACCTTGCGCCTTAGGCCTTAAGCCCTACGCCCCGCCTTTTTCATATGCCGCCTTTGCGGTCTCCGACTCCCATACTTCAACTCTATGCACGGGCAGGCCGAAATCGGACGACGCGTCGAATATCATCCGAGCTATGTTCTCGGCGGTGGGGTTGTCTTTCACCGTTCGGAATTTCTCTCCCGCTTCCTCAAGCACATGGCCTATCGGGTCCTTCTCGAATATGAGCATCGTATGGTCAAGGTTTTCGGCTATCCACCTTCCGATCGTCTCCTTGAGTCTGTCGAAGTGAAAAACCATACCGTTATCGTCGAGCGATTTGCCGGAGAGGACTATCGTTGCCTTCGACGAGTGGCCGTGCAGGTGGCGGCACTTGCCCGAGTCGTTGAAGAGGCGGTGGCCGTAGCAGAACGAGAAGCTCTTGGAGACTGTGTACATGGTTTCCTTTCCTTTGCGTCCGGCATTTTTACCGGAGCAGCCTTCCGCCGTCCACAGCGATGATCTGCCCGGTGATGGATTCGCCTGATTCGGCCAGCATGCCCACTACCGCCGCTATCTCCTCGGGGCTCGATGCCCTCCGTGCCGGCGTCTTCGAGATCAGATTTGCCCAGCCGCTTTCGGACAAGTCGTCCGGTTTCGTCACTATGAAAGGTGCGATGCCGTTGACGAGGACCTTGGGTGCGAGCGACTTGGCCAACCCCCTTACGAGGGCGTCTATCCCGGCCTTAGCGATGCAGTAGGGCAGGTAGCCGGCATAGGGCCTCGCCGCCGCGACGTCGGATAGGAATATCATCCTGCCGCCGTCGCGCTGCATTCGCATGCCCACTTCCTGTGCGAGGAAGAAGGCACCCTTGAGGTCCACATCGAGTATGTGGTCCCATTGCTCTTCAGAGACGGTGCCGAGCGGCGACTTCTCGAAGATGGCCGCCGCGTGCACCAAAAGATCGATTCCGCCCATCCTTTCGCAGGCCTCGGTGCCCAGACGGGTCGCCTCGGAAGCATTCGAGATATCGGCTTCGATGAGAAAGGAATCGGCGCCACCGGCCTTGAGCTTTTCGACGAGGGCGTTGCCCTCAGTCTTTTTCCTCAGACAGTGGATTGCGATTCTGTTGCCCGGCGCCGCAAAGATCTCGGCTATCGCAGCCCCGAGGGTACCGGTCGCCCCGGTTATCAGTATCCTCTTCTTTTTGGATTTCATGCGCACCCAATATTAGAGACCGGATTCCTTTTCCAGCATTATCGTCTTTTCCGTAACTTGGCGACTTTACACCCCTATTTTGCTTCAACAGACCGCAGGTGCGCATGCCTGCAATCTAAAAACCCTTTGTAGACAGGGATTTAAGATTGTTCTGGGTTGGCACAATGCTTGCTTATGTATAGGCGTGGTAACTTATAAAGGAGAGCTGACGATGAAAAAATTTCTATTCCTTCTCGTTGTAACGGCCTTCGTTTCAACGGCCTTCTCCGGCGAGGCGCGGGCGAACAACCTAACCGTAGATCCGGTGAACATAGGGGTTCATCCCGGGGCCATGGTCAACGTCACGGTGCCGCAGGATGACCCATGCGACATCCCGATGCCCTACGTCGATCCCGATATGCCCGAGCTCTTCAAGCGAATCGTGATAGAGGGATGGAAGAAACAGATCGAGGAGTGCAAGGCAAGACAGGCCGGTAAGGCTTTTGTTCTGGATGAGGACAAGTTCAAGGATATAGCGATACTTCCGGTCAAGCTGGTGCCGCCGGATTCCGTGGACGATTCAGACGGCGATGGCGTCCCGGATTCGATAGACAACTGCAAGGATGTTACTAACGCGGACCAGGCCGACGAGGACGGCGACGGCATAGGGGATGCCTGCGACCCGTGCCCCTTTGAGCCGGAGCACGTGGACCTCTCCACGCTCACCGCGATCGATGGCGAGTACGACGGCTGCCCGACTTTACCTGTGCAGAAGAAGAGCGAAGGGGACATAGTCCCCGAGATGGTGAGCCCCGCCGTCGGTGGCGGTTGCTCCTTTGCAAACGCGGCTGCTGCGAACCCGGTCGTGTTCATACTGATCGGCATGGCCCTGTTGCCTCTGGTCAGGGGGCGCAGGAGGTAAAGGGAAAGAGGTAAAGGAAAAATCCGAGATCGAAATCCAGGGCCCCGCGAGGTGCGGGGCCCTTGTTTTTTCAGGAGGAGCCGAAGTCCGCAGATGTCGGTTTTTTGACTGTTCGCCGCCTATTCTCAATGTGAGAATTCCTTAAGCCCCCCTTGGATCGCTCTTTTCGCGTTGTTATTCAAAAACTTGCGGTTTGGGCATTTTTGGCTTCTTTTGGCATATGCCTTGCTGTATAGATATAGCGGTTGTTTCCCGGGGGAACAAAGGAGGATGCCATGAAGAGGTTATCGGTATTTTTCGGTCTCGTCGCTGCGCTTTCGTTCGCGTTGACAGGCTGTTTCGGCGACAGCGGCGGTCTTTTGACAGAAGGGCCCGGCCCCACAGCGACGTGCGGCGAGGTCGGCCTGCCGCCGTGCCTCAACGAGAACTGCCCCGAGGAGACCATCCTTTATGAGGGCATATGCGTCAGCGAGTGCCCGGAAGGCACCACCTATGTCGAGGATACGAACACATGTGAGAAATACGAGGTGGATCCTGAGTGCGCAGCCGACGAGGTGCTTTTGGACGGCAAGTGCGTCAAGCTCGTCATCCGCCCAATAGATCTTCCTTCCTTCGGAATGCTCTGTCCTATCGGAACGGTCAAGGTTAACGGGGAATGCACGCCGATAAAGATTCCGATCGTTCCCATCAGGAAGTTTGAACTGCAGCCCGAGATAGATGCCTCAAAGATAGATGACAGAGCTCCAGTCAAGGCGCTGGATTTAAGGGAGTCCTGCCAGGTGCAGCAGGTCAGAATGACGGTGAAGACGGCCATCTTCGGGAAGGACGCCGGCACGAAGGACAAGTTCGACGTGCAGGTCTGCAAGGATAACGTCGACGGCACATGCAAGACCTTCAAGGGCTACAAGGGGACGATGGCGGACAACATGCTCGTCTCCTTCGACTTGGACAATCTCAATTTTGCAGAGGCTGAAACATGGGATGACTGGACGCCGGCCGATTTGAGGTTCTATGTGTTCAAGGTCAACAGCAACGACGGATGGGCGATAGCTGGGGTGAAGGTCGAGGCATCCTGCGTAGGGGACGAGATCGGCAAGAGCCGCGTGGTCTATCTCAACCCGGTCGTGAACAAGACGCTCGATAAGAACGACAACAGGATGCAGAAGCTCTATCTATCCAGAAACGACACCGCCGTGTATCTAGACGTCAAGACCGGTTCAGACGGCACCGACAAGGATATGTACGCGCTCTTCGAGTTCAAGGAGCCGCTGAAGGATAGGTTCGACGTTCAGATGCTGACGCACCAGCGCGATAACGCCCCACACTGGTTGTTGTGGGGTGGCAGACACCTGCTTGGCGACGAGTATAATATCACCTGTGTTGGTGAGGGCTGTAACACGATGAAAACCATTCCGTGGTTCGAGGAGAGCCCTATATACCCGCTCTGGTTTGTCTGGGATGTGGGTAAGTACGACGATTTCGAAAAGGGAAACCACGACGGCTACGGCGCCTACTTTCACAACGAGGATCCGATAGGCCGAAAGGTGAGCATAATGAAGAGGGGCGGTGATAAGGAGGACAGCTGGGCATACGATTACATAAAGGTCTACGTCTTCAAACCGGGGGATCGCAGCTTCCTCGACAACGTGGAGAACCTCGACGCCTGCGCGATGGCCGGTTTCCCCGAGGGCATTCTTACCACGGGCAAAAATTTTCACTCCACGTCCTCGGGCGTCAGGGACATAGACCAGAAGTGCAAGCGTGAGGGGATCTCGTTCATGATGCAGGACGGCAAGGACGTTGGTCTGTGAGACCAAAGAAGAGAGTTCTGAGCCACGGGGCGGCAAGGGCCGCCCCGGCCTTTTTTGGACCGATGCATTATCCGGAACTGCAGCTTTTTTGACTCTTTGCGGCCGGTTATCAAATTGACAGGGTTTTTCCGGCGCGGGCTTTTGCGATAAAATTCAATGTAATCATTGACTTATATGCCATCAACATTTTTATTCATATGGCATGACATTTGCTGTATATAACCTGTGGATAATTCAGGGGGAATAAAGAGGAGGTTGCCATGAAGCGCACATTCGTCATCGTTTGTTTCTTCGCAGCGCTTGCATTAGCGGGGGTTTCCTGCAGCGAGCAGGGAGGAAAGGTTCCGTCGCTCGACGACCCCAATCCTTCATCGAACTGCGGCGGAGTCGGAGAGGATCCCTGCCCGCTCCCGTGCGAGGAGGGCCAGGTCTTGGACAACATAGAGGGCGAGGAACTCTGCGTCGAATCCTGTACGGGCGGAAAGCTACCGGTCGACGGGATCTGCGTCTGTCCGGAGGGGACCGAACTCGTGGATAACGTGTGCGTTGAAAATGAACCTGAGGAGTGCCCTGATGGCCAGATGCTCGTGAACGGCATCTGCGTTCCTATAGGTGTCTGCCCTGAAGGCCAGGTCTTCGTCGACAACAAGTGCGTTCCGACAGAGGGTTGCCCCGAGGGGCAGGCGCTCGTCGACGGAAAGTGCGTGGAAATAAAGATTCCGGTTTGCCTCGTGATAGGCCAGTTCTACGACGAGGCGCAGGGCAAGTGCGTATGCCCCGCCGGCAAGGTCGTGAAGGGAAACCAGTGCGTCGACGAGGGGTTTGAGCCGATAGGGCCCATTGATGTCGGGTCTCTAACGGGGTTATGCATTCCGCCGCTCGTGAAGGGACTCGATGGCAAGTGCGCGTGTCCTATCGGCACCTTTTACGATAAGGCCACAAACACCTGTAAACTTCCCGGAAGTGGAATATGTCCTCCGGGTTTTGAAAAAAATGACGAGGGAGAATGCGTCTCGGTCGGCATCGTAGGCGGCATTATAGATGTTGGCAGGGTCGATGGCATTGGTTCCGGCTTCAATCCGGGTGCTTTGGAATCCGGGCCGCTTGAGATCAAGAGTGGTCACAAGCTCGACATCATGCCTTCTCCGCCGAGCGGCGATCTCCAAGACATGATTTGTCCTGAAGGTCATGTAGTAGCCGGTCCTTTGAAGATCAACGAGGGCAAGGCGAAGGGCGTCAACAGCAGCAGGAACAGGGTCTCCGGCATCAGCGTGAGCTGTAAGGATATAAATGCGCTCAACGAGAAAGGTTCAGTCGTCGCCGGCAGCACGTTATCGAAAAGTCATCCGGGTGATGCGATCGAATTCAAAATACCAGAGGGTTTTGCCCTCGCCGGTTGGATGGCCGGCTCGACGAGTTGGCACGCTTGGGATACGGATAATGCAAAATGGAGAAATCACATCTTCCTCACGAAGCTGCGCCCGATAGCGAAGAAAATAGGTCCCTCAGGGATTCGCGACGACGTCCTCTGGGTTGGGCCGGAGGTGGCGGCAGACAGCGGGAGCTATTCCTACAGCGAAAAGAACGACGTGAAGATTAACAACTCCCTCAAGATGTGCCCTGACGGCGAGGCGTTGACGTCCGTAAGGGTGTACACGGGGAACGTAGAGGTATCCACGAAAAGTTACTACACCGTGAAATCGATAACCGGCCAGTGTTCGAAGATAGAGGGCGGCTCTGCGATCAAGCCCACGGGCAAGGCCAAGGTAAAGCTCGCGCGCGGAGAGGATGGAAAGATAGCGGTGAAGTGGAAAGACGTAGAGATAGGCGAAAAGATAGACGTTAGCACCGTTAAAGAGATTCAGTGTGCGAAGAACCCGATCGGGGACGACGAGGATATGGCGCTTTCAGGCATACGCATGGTCATCAAGAAGGGCTCTGCGCAGATCCGCGGCGTTACGGTCTACTGCATGAACCTCGAGCTCATGAACAGGCCGGGCCTCGAGGAGTTGCTGTTGTCGGGAGATTCCAATGCTTCAGAGCTCCTGCCGCAAGGGGTCTACCACTATGGGAAGAAAGTGGATGGCAAGCCCGTTCAGTTCTCCAAGAGCATATTTGTGATGGATAGTCACAAGGGCGACAAGACGGCGGTCTCTAATTATCTGCCGCTCAACTTTGTGGCGAAGGGCCTGGAGGTAGGTTCCTACGAAAACAGGATAAGCGCTCTGAATCCATATGCCGGGCTTATAGACACCGCGATAGGAATCGACGATAATGCGGACAGCGTCGTGATACCTATCACCGGCATATTTGACCAGAGCAACGGCTCGGCCATGTGCGATGCAGGAGAGGCTCTCACCGGTTTCAGGCTCGCCTTCGACAACTACGACGTTCTCAAGGCGGTTTATGGGATCTCCTGCGCGAAGGTGGTCCCGGCCGACTAGGGATAAGGCCTGAGCGCCTATATAATGAAGGGAGGCCCCCTGCCACGGCAGGGGGCCTTTTTTATCCCCTTCAGAAGGGCTTTTTTCGCTTGCCGCACGCGCTTTGCCGTTATAACCCATTGATATTCTTGGGTATAAATAAGAGACACGAAAACGGGGATCCCTGTGGATAATTTAAGCAACTTTTCGGTTCTCCTGCCGATAAAGGAAACAGGGGGGGGATTGCTGAAGGAGCTGTTATGAAGATACGTACTGCTCTGATAGCGATCCTCGCAGTTCTCGCCTTGCCCGCTGCAGCCGATGCTGTGCAGTTCGTCCCGGTGGGCAACCTAAGCGGAAACTTCGTCATCGCAAACTGCCTTATTCCGTCCGGAGACTGCGACAACGACGGGGTCGTAAACTCCATAGACAACTGCATCTCGGTGCCCAACGGCGACTGCGACGCAAATCCTCTCTTCTGTGACGTCGACGGCGACGGGATGGCTTCGCCTGTAGAGATGGCCGCCGGAAGGCAGGAAAAGGCGAAGAGCGGCACGCTCGGAATCGCCTGCTCCGACGTCGACGGCAACGGAACGATGGATTATCTCGAGAGCGACATGGACGGCGACGGCGTGCCGGATGCGGTCGACAACTGCTCCGACAGGTGGAACCCGAACCAGGAGGACGAGGACGGCGACGGTATCGGCGACGCCTGCGATAACTGCTGGAAAGTGGCAAACGAGGACCAGGCCGACAGCGACAACGACGGGATAGGCGACGCCTGCCCGTTGGACTCCGACCGCGACGGCATACCGGATCATATAGACAACTGCAGATACAAGCCGAACACGGGCCAGGAGGACGCCGACGGCGACGGCATAGGCGACGCCTGCGACAGGACGCCGGGCCTCGAACTTGAAGATGAGGAACTCCCCGAAACCGACGAGTCGGCCCATCCGACGGTTCCGCAAAACGGCAACTGCAGCCTGGTGGCCGGCGCGAAGGCGGGCCCGGGGGCGGCGCTGGCGGGGCTTCTCTGGCTGGCCGCCACGGCGGTGCTCGCCGACATCCGAAGGAAAAAGGTATAAAGACAAGGAGAGCGAAATGTTCAACAGAATCCTGATGGCTGTGTGTGTCGCTGCAATCTTCTTCCTCGCTGTATCCGCGAACGCGAACGCCGCGTGCACGGTGACGATAGGCGGGATAGATTACGTCGACACCGACTGCGACGGCATGCGCGACGCATTCGACAACTGCCCGCTCGTTCCGAACGGCGACTGCGAGGAGGACCCGCTCAACTGCGACGTCGACGTCGACGGTGTCGTTACCGACGAGGAGCTCGCAGCGGGAGACCAGGCCGACTGGAACGCAAACGGAAAGGGCGACGCCTGCGAGGATACCGAGAGTGACGGCGTCTTGGATTATCTCGACAACTGCCCATCTACCTTCAACCCGGGTCAGGCGGATGGCGACTGCTCGGATATGGACGGCGATCGCGTGGAGGACGGCCTCGACAGCTGTCCCGCCATATGGAACCCGCGGCAGGAGGATACCGACGGCGATGGATTCGGCGACGCCTGCGACGTATGTCCGTTGACTCCCAATCCCGGGCAGGATCCGAGCGATTGTCCGGCGGCGGAGCGCAACCCGGTAAGCCCTACCGAAAGTCCTTCCGGCAGCGTCGGCAGGCCGGGGGTGGTATACGAAGGCTACACGGAGCAGGTGACCGGGAGCGGCGGATGTGCCCTTTCAGCGGGTGCAGGGCAGGCCCCGTGGGCGGTGATGACCGCGGCTGCAGCTTTCATTCTGGGGTTTGTGAGGAGGCGCATAAAGGAGTGACCAGGGCCCGAAGGGGGCTTTTATAAGGACGGAGGCCGGCAGGGTAGGATCCTGCCGGCCCCTTTTCTTCTAATTGCAAATCCCGGTTTTTTAGGCGAACTTTCAGCACGGATGAATCCCAAAATCACAGACATGATCGGAAGGCGGGTCCTCATACTCGACGGCGCGATGGGCACGATGCTGCACGAAGCGGG
>DAONII010000029.1:0-8516 GCA_035405085.1 bacterium
GATGTTCAAGAAGTACCAACAGATCCATTTCGTCGGCATAGGGGGCATAGGGATGAGCGGCATAGCCGAGGTGCTCATGAACCTCGGCTACCGCGTGACCGGCTCCGATATAAAGTCGAGCGATACCACCAAGCGCCTGAAGCGCCTCGGCGCAAGGGTCTTCCTGGGTCACAACAGGAAGAACATAGACGGTGCGCATGTGGTGGTGGTCTCCTCGGCGGTGAAGCCGTCGAATCCCGAGGTCAGAGAGGCCGGCCGCAGCGGCATAGCGGTGGTGCAGAGGGCCGAGATGCTGGCGGAGCTCATGCGGCTCAAATACGGCGTCGCCGTAGCCGGAACGCACGGCAAGACGTCCACCACCTCACTCGTCGGCTGGGTGCTCGATCGGGCCGGGCTCGATCCTACCCTTATCATAGGCGGGAAGGTGAACAGCTTAAGGTCGAACGCGCGTTTGGGCAGGGGCGATTATCTCGTAGCCGAGGCCGACGAGTCGGACCGCTCCTTTTTGAGGCTGGCCCCGACGATAGGGGTGATAACGAACATAGATCCCGAGCACATGGAGAACTACGACGGCTTCGACGACCTCAAGGGCGCTTTCCTCAGCTTCGCCGAAAGGGTGCCGTTCTACGGCGCGGTGGTGGCATGCAGCGACCACCCCGTGGTTCGCTCCCTTCTGCCGCGGATCTCCCGCCCATGCGTAACCTATGGCGGGAAGGGCGCGGATTACACCGCGCGCGACATAGAGCAAAACGGCGAGACGCTGTCGTTCACCCCGTGTCTGCGCGGGGAGCCGATGGGAAGGCTCAGCGTTAGGATGACCGGGCTGCACTACGTGCAGAATGCGCTCGCCGCGATAGCGGTGGCGCGGCATCTCGACATACCTTTCGGGGACATAAAGAAGGGTTTTGCGAGCTTCAAAGGGGTGGCGCGGCGATTCCAGATCCTGTCGCGCAAGGGCCCGCTCGTAGTCGATGACTACGCGCACCATCCGGTCGAGATAACCGCCACGATAAAGGCTGCGAGGTCGGGATGGCCCTCCAGTCGGATAGTGGCGGTGGTGCAGCCTCACAGGTTTTCGCGACTCGCGATGCATTTCGACGATTTCGCCTCTTCGCTGGGGCTTGCGGACGCCGTCGTGGTGATGGACGTCTATCCTGCGGGGGAGAGCCCGCTTAGAAACTATACGGGGGAAAAGCTATGGAAAGAGGTGTGCAGAAGATTTCCGAAGAAGATGGCTGCGTTCGCGCCGACGAACGAGTCGGTGATGTCGACGCTTGCGCCGTGGTGCCGGAAGGAGGACGTGATCCTCTTCCTGGGGGCGGGGAGCGTGAGCCGGACGGCGCGGGCGTTCTCGAAGAGCTTGATCTCCTCGCGCTGAATCCGAGGCTTCGGGCGAAACTCGAGCGCCAGTCGGAGGCGGCCGCCAGGATGACCAGGGAGCAGAAGGAGGAGCTCTTGAACCTCTGCCCGGTCGGTAAGGTACTCTTCGACGAGCCCATGTCCCGCCACTGCCTGATGGGGGTGGGCGGACCGGTCGAGGCGCTGGTGGTTCCCGAAACCATGGAGGAGCTCAAGGGAGTTATCGCATGGGCGATGGAGCGCAAGGTCGACTACCGCTTCTGGGGAGCGGGAAGCAATACGCTCGTGCGCGATCGCGGCCTTCGCGGGCTGGCCATAAGGCTGGGACAGGGATTCGATTTCCTGGAATCGGAGCGGGAGCTTGACGGCTTTGCGCTCGTCTCGGCCGGCGCAGCAACGCCGACCCGCAGGTTCGTGGAGTGGGGGGCGAAGGAGGGGCTCGAAGGGGTCGAGACGCTGTCGGGATGCTGCGGCACGTTGGGCGGCAACGTTCTTACGAACGCTGGTGCCGGTGAGAAAGCGATCGCTGACTTCGTCGAGGAGATAACCGTCGTGGATCGCGAGGGGCGCGAACTTACCATGAAGCGAGCGGCGCTGCGCTTCGAGTACAGGGAGCTCAAGATTCCGAAGACCATGGCCGTCGTGCGCGCGCTGTTCAGGTTCAAAAAGACGGAGCCCTCGGAGGTCGAAGCGGCCGTTTCGGCGCGCGCGGTGGCGCGGGAAGAGAGCCAGCCAACCGGCGTCCGGTCGCTCGGCTGCGTCTTCAAGAACCCGCAGAAGCCCCAGGCTGGAGTGCTGATAGAGGAGGCGGGGCTCAAGGGGGTCAGGATAGGCGGCGCGCGCGTCTCGTCGGTGCACGCCAACTTCATAATAAACGAGGGGAAGGCCAGCGCTCGCGATGTATGCGTGCTGATGGGTCTCATCCGCGAAAGGGTGAAGGAGCGGACGGGCATAGTGCTGGAGCCCGAGATCGAGGTTTTGGGGGAGGAGTAGATAGCAGGGAACAGGGAGCAGGGAAAAGGGAGAGGCCATGGCGGGAAGATGGAAGGGGAAGAGGGTTGCGGTTCTCATGGGCGGGCTCTCGAAGGAGCGCGATATATCGCTCAGGACCGGTGCGGCCATAGAGGCCGGGCTTTCGCGAAGGGGGTACTCCTGCGTACCGATAGACGTCGGCGAGGGGCATGAGCTCGTCAGGGCGCTCGAGCGGGAACGGCCGGACGTCGCGGTCGTGGCGCTGCACGGCAAGTTCGGCGAGGACGGCTGCATTCAGGGGCTGCTCGAGCTCCTTCGCATACCATATACGGGCGGGGGCGTGATGGCCTCCGCGGTCGGAATGGACAAGGTCATATGCAGCCGCGTCGCACGCGAGCTCGGCATCCCGTGCCCCGAGGAGGCCTGCTTCGACGCATCCAATTCCGACATAGAGAAGGTGGCCGCCGATATGCAGCTGCCCCTGCCCGTTATCGTTAAGCCCTCGCGAGAGGGGTCGACGATAAACATGGCGATAGTGCGCGAGAGATCGGAACTGCTGCCCGCGCTCAGGCAGGCGACCGCCTCCGACAACAAGGTGGTCGTAGAGCGCTATGTCTCCGGCACCGAGGTTACCGTCGGGCTCATAAACGGCAAGGCCCTCCCGTGCCTGGAGATAGCGCCGAAGTGCGGATTCTACGACTACGCCTCCAAGTACACGAAGGGGATGACCGAGTACATCGTCCCCGCGAGGATAGACGGCGCCGCCGCAGAGAGGCTTCAGGGGTGGAGCGAGCTTTTGGCGCGCGAGCTGGAATGCGAGGGAACAGCGCGCTGCGACTACATAGTGTCGCCGGACGGGGGGGAGTACTTTCTCGAGATAAACACGGTCCCGGGGATGACCGAGCTCTCGCTGGTGCCCAAGGCCGCGGCCCACGTCGGGATGAGCTTCGACGACGTGTGCGAGAGGCTGCTGGAGGGGGCCAGGCTCAAGGTGACCTCGTAGAGGTCATTCAGGCGAAGCAAGGGACAGAGGGTCACGAATGATGATGAGGAAGAAGGATCCCAGGCATGAGCAGAGCGTTTTTCTCAGGCGCCAGTCCGTGCGAAGGAGGAGGGACTGGAAGCGCAAGCTCATGCAGGTGGAGCACGCGCTCGTCTCGGTAGCGATAGTGCTGGCAGGGATAGCCTGCCTGTACGGCCTCTATCTCGTGGTGTTCACCGGAGATACGTTCGCGGTGAAGAGGATCGTCATAGAGGGTGAGTGGCGCAACCTTTCAGCGGAGGGGCTGGCGGAGCTGTCAGGCGTGAAGGAGGGGGACAACCTCTTCTGGGTTTCGGTTTCGAGGATCCACGACCGCCTGAGCCTTGATCCGTGGGTGAAGGCTACCGCGGTGAGGCGGCGTCTCCCGGATACGCTTTGGGTATATGTCGAGGAGCACAAGCCCGTCGCTCTCATGTCTACCTCGTCCGGTTTTCGCTACGTCGATTCGGACGGCGTTCCGTTCAAGGACGCGGAGGTTTCAGATGACCGTGATCTGCCTGTGATAACCGGGCTCTTCGAGACACCGGGCGGCGAGATAACGGACGAGGCGGTGGGGCGCGCCCGTGAGATGATAGGGCTGATGGAGCTCTTTTGTGGCACCGGCTTCGGAAGGGCGCAGGATGTCGCTGAGATTCATTACGACGAAGTTGAAGGTTACTCGATCATAACGCGGGAAAGACCGATGCAGATTCTATTCGGACAAGCCGATCTCGCCGAAAGGGTCGCTTCGCTCGAGAGGATGCGCGAGGCGATCGAAGGACGCGGGATGCGGATACAATATATGCTGGCAAACGAACCTGGGCGGGTGACCGTGAGGTACCAGACCATATGAAGTCCATAGGTCCATAAGTCCATGGGTCCGCACTTGAGCCGCCGCTGCGAGTCGGCCGGCTCACGGACTCATGGCCTGATGGACTGATGGACTGGAAAGGGGGAAGGACATGGCCAGAAAAGATGAGCTTGTGGTGGGGCTCGACATAGGCACCACCAAAATATGCTCGATCGTGGGCGAGGTGGGCCACGACGGCATAGACATCGTGGGGATAGGGACCCACCCGTCGAAGGGCCTCCGCAAGGGGGTGGTCGTAAACATCGAGAGCACCGTCTCGTCGATCCGCAAGGCGGTGGAGGAGGCGGAGCTGATGGCCGGCTGCGAGATCACCTCGGCCTTCGCGGGGATCGCGGGGGGGCATATCAAGGGGATAAACAGCCACGGCATCGTAGCGATAAAGGACAAGGAGGTTATGGCCGCCGACGTCGACCGAGTGATAGACGCGGCGCAGGCCGTCTCGATACCCCTTGACCGTGAGGTGATCCACGTAATTCCTCAGCAGTTCGTGGTCGACGACCAGGACGGCGTGCGCGATCCCGTGGGCATGAGCGGCGTTCGCCTGGAGGCGAAGGTGCACATCGTTACCGGAGCGGTGACTTCGGCGCAGAACATCATCAAGTGCTGCAATCGGGCGGGGCTGAACGTGAACGACATCGTCCTGCAGCAGCTGGCCTCCTCTGAGTCGACGCTCTCGCCGGACGAGAAGGAACTCGGCGTCGTCCTACTCGACATCGGAGGAGGTACGACCGACATCGCGATCTTCTCCGGCGGATCGATAGCGCACACCGCGGTGCTCACGATAGGCGGCAACCATCTGACGAACGACGTGGCCGTCGGACTCCGCACCCCGGCGCACGAGGCCGAGAAGATAAAGCAGAAGTACGGCTGCTGCACCGCCGGAGTGGTGCACAGGGACGAGACGATAGAGGTCCCCTCGGTCGGCGGCAGGAGCCCAAGGGTTTTGTCTCGCCAGATACTCGCCGAGATACTCGAACCGCGAATGGAGGAGATCTACTCCCTCGTGCAGCAGGAGATAAAGCGCTCCGGCTACGAGGACATGGTTGCGGCCGGAATCGTTCTGACGGGGGGTACGTCCATGCTCGAGGGGGCCATAGAGCTCGCCGAGCAGGTCTTCAACGTTCCCGTCAGGCGCGGCATGCCGAGCGGAATAGGGGGGCTGATAGACGTTGTGAAGAACCCGATGTACGCTACCGGCGTGGGACTCGTGTTAACCGGCGCCGGGTCGTGTTCCGACCACAAGCGGTTCAAGATACACGACAGAAACGTCTACACGAAGGTGAAGGGCAGGATGAAGGAGTGGCTGGGCGAGATATTCTAGGGTTCGGGCACGCATGCGGGCCGGACAAAAACAAAAACGACGAAGGGAGGTACCAATGTTTGAACTAGTGGAACATCACGCCCAGAACGCCAGGATAAAGGTGATAGGCGTCGGTGGCGGCGGCGGAAACGCCATCAACACGATGATGCAGCTGGGCCTCGACGGCGTGGATTTCTTCGCCGCGAACACCGACATGCAGGCGCTGAAGGCTAACATGGCGCCGAACAAGATACAGCTGGGCCGCGAGCTGACCAAGGGGCTAGGCGCGGGAGCGAACCCGGATGTCGGAAAGAACGCGGCGCTCGAGGACCAGCGCTCGATAGCGGAGCACCTTCAGGGCGCCGACATGGTCTTCATAACGGCGGGAATGGGCGGCGGCACCGGCACCGGAGGCGCCCCGGTCATAGCGAAGATAGCCAAGGAGATGGGATGCCTGACCGTCGGTGTGGTCACGAAGCCGTTCGCTTTCGAGGGCCGCCAGCGCTCGGTGCAGGGCGACCGCGGGATCATGGAGCTGCGCGAAGTCGTCGACACGCTCATCACCATACCGAACGAGAAGCTCCTCGGGGTTGTGGAGCACGACGTTACGCTCGTGGACGCCTTCAAACAGGCTGATCAGGTTCTCTACCAGGCGGTGAAGGGCATATCCGACCTAATAACGGTCCACGGCCTCATCAACCTCGACTTCGCCGACGTCCGCACCGTCATGAACGAGATGGGCATGGCGCTTATGGGCACCGGCATAGGTTCCGGCGAGGGCAGGGCGATCGATGCCGCGACCAGGGCGATATCCTCCCCGCTCCTCGAGGATGTGTCGATAAAGGGCGCCACCGGCATATTGATAAACATAACTGGCGGACCGGACATGACCCTGCACGAGATAAGCGAGGCCTCGAAGATAATTCAGGAGGAGGCGCACGAGGACGCGAATATACTGTTCGGAGCGGTCATAGACGAGACGATAAGCGAGGTGGTCCGCGTCACCGTCATCGCAACCGGTTTCAACAAGCCGCTCGCGAAGATGGCGAAGCCGATGGTCGCCAGGGCCGCGGCCCAGGTCGCCGCCGCTCACGCGCCGGCAGGCGCAGGCAGTCCATACGCGCTTCCGCAGAACCATAACTACTCGCGCACTCCGGCGCAGGTGATCCAGCCCAAGATTCGTCAGGCGCAACAGTTCCCGGTGTGGGGGGCGTCGCAGGGGGCGGCTTCCGTAGGGCATGGTATGCCTGCCGGCGCGATGCGCAGCGCTCCCGGCGAAGCCTCGCTGGGCCTCGAAGAGGTGCCCGTTGCGCACCACCACCCGCGGCCGGCGGAGGGCAAGTCTGATCTCAAGGAAATAGCAAAGGAAATCGGAGTGCTCGAATACCAGGAAGACGAGTATGATATCCCTACGTTTTTGAGGAAACAGGCCGATTGACGCGTTTTAAGGGGACATATTTCCTTTGAAACGTCGGATAATGTGCTGTATAGGAGAGTGCTTCTGCGCTATACTTTGGGCAGTTGCAAAACCCGCAAACTTCGAGGGGAGTTGTGATGACCTTGAATCGTATCTGGCTTTTCGGCCTTGTGGCGGCGGTCTTTTTTGCATCGGTTCTTTCGGGCTGTGGAGGTGACCGCAGGCCCAGGACCGCCCACGATCCGTACAGGTTCATCCGGGACCACAACCTCGAGCGCCTGCCGCGGTTCGACATACCCATAGAGCTCAACGACAGGGTCGTGGCGTGGATGGAGTACTTCCAGGGCCCCGGGAAGAAGCACTTCCGCCGCTACCTGGAGCGCTCCGGCCGTTACATTCCGCTGATGCAGGAGATCCTCAAGAAGAACAAGATGCCGGCGGATCTCGTCTATATAGCTCTCATCGAGAGCGGCTTCAATACGCAGGCCAGATCCTGGGCGAACGCGGTAGGCCCCTGGCAGTTCATAAGCGCCACCGGCAAGCGCTACGGTATGCGCATTGATTCGTACGTGGACGAGAGGCGCGACCCGTACCGCTCCACGCAGGCTGCGGTCGATTACTTCCGCGACCTCTATGGTGAGTTTAAGGATTGGTACCTCGCGATGGCCGGCTACAACGCGGGCGAGGGCAGGGTGCGACGCGCGATCGCGTCCACCGGGAGCCGCAACTTTTGGGAGATTGCGGCTGACCGCAAGGCCCTTCGACCGGAGACGCGCGACTACGTGCCCAAGTACATAGCGGCGGCCATAATGGCAAAGATGCCTGAGCGCTTCGGGTTCGAGAGGATAGACTACAGACCGTCCTTCGACTCGGACTACGAGACCGCCAGCGTGGAGACACAGACCGACCTGGGAGTGATAGCCAGGTGCGCCGGCGTTACCGAGGAAGATATATTCGACCTCAACCCGCACCTCGTTCGCGGCACCACCCCCCCGGGACTTCGCGATTACGAGATCCGCGTGCCGCGGGGGAAAGTCCGCACCTTCAACAAGAGCTACGCCGCCCTCTCGCCCGAGGAGCGCATACAGACTACGAGATACGTTGTACGCAAGGGCGATACGCTGTATCGCGTCGCAAAGCGCTATGGCGTGAGCACGGCCGCTCTCGCCGAGGCGAACGGTCTGAACAGCAAGCGCAGTCGCCTCAGGACGGGTTCCACGCTCACCATCCCGTCGGGGAAATCCGCCCGCTATGCCGGCGTTTCGTCGGGCTCCAAATCGAAATCGTCCAAGACTGTGACGAAGAGCGCCGTGCACAAGGTTCGAAAGGGTGAGACTCTCTCCACCATAGCGCGCAAATACGGCGTCAGCGTGAAGCAGCTGATGGCGTGGAACAGGATAAAGGATGCCAAGAGGGTCCCTTCGGGGAAGCGCCTCAAGGTGCGAGTTTCGTCGGTCAAGCCCGATACGAAGGTGGCCTCCAGCAAAGGCTCCTCCGCTTCTTCCAATTCAAAGTCGTCCGGGCCGGCCCAGATGCACAAGGTGGCTAAGGGCGAGACGCTCTCCACCATAGCCAG
>DAONII010000029.1:8616-9830 GCA_035405085.1 bacterium
GCGAGACACGGTGTGACGACTAAGCAGCTGATAGCCATGAACGACATCAAGGACCCCAGGAGGATACGTCCCGGGCAGAAGCTAGTTATAAAGAGGGCGAAGCCTGTAGAGGCGAAGGCCGATCGGAAAAAGGCGCCCGCGGAGGAGGGGCCAGCGGCGACCGGAGAATCGGATGAAGGGTCGCCGGCCGAAAGCGAGCCAAAGCAGACAAACCAGCTGACCGCCAGCCTCTCAGACCAGGTGGTTCCGCTTGCGCCGCAGACGACTGCCGTGGACCTGAGGGAGCGCGACGTCCAGTCTTTGCGAAAGACGACCAACGTAGCCTCCGCGCAGCCGGTGAAGGCAAGAGCCCCAAAGGCCACCCCCGTTCCGAAGGCCGGCGCAGCCACAAAGCAGGTGTCCTATACGGTGAAGGGGGGCGACACCCTCTGGGATATCGCGCGGCGCCACAAGGTCTCCATCGCCGACATCCAGAAGTGGAACAACCTCCCGGATCCCTCGTCGGTCCGCCCCGGAACGAAGCTCAAGATCAAGAACAAGTAAATCCGTTACGGCGTTATGACGTGACGAAGCCATGCCGGAGGCCCGACTCTTCTTCCCGGAATAAATTCGTTGCCCCCCTCTGCCCCCGGTGATAGTCCCCGTCGAAGGGAGGACACCGCGATGGAAAAATCGGAGATCAAGATCAGGCAGCGCTTCGAGGCGCTCGACACCCCGGCGCTGTGCGACGCCAGCCCGCTCGTGCGCGCGATGGCGCCGGGCCTCGTCGCCGCCTGCCCCTCGCTCAAGATGGCGGGGCGCGCGTTCACGGTCCAGTGCACGAACGATTACCTGAGCGTCATAAGCGCGCTCTCCGAGGCGGCAGAGGGGGACGTCCTCGTCGTCGACGGCGGCAGGCAGAGCCAGGCGGTCTTCGGCGAGCTTCTGGCCGCAGAGGCGAAGCGCAGGGGGCTCGCCGGCGCGGTCATAGACGGCGCGATTCACCACGTGAGCGGCATACGCGAGGTCTGCTTTCCGGTCTACTACCGCTGGACGAACCCTCGCGCCGGGCGAGCTGCGGTCGTCGAGCCCAGGCCTTCGGTCGTGTCGGTAAGCGGCGTGACCGTCGTGAAGGGGGACTGGATCTTCGGCGACGCCGACGGCGTGGTCGTCATACCTTCCATGCAGGCCGAGGAGATCCTCGCGGTCGCCGAGGAGATAAAGCGCGTCGACGC
>DAONII010000030.1:0-9696 GCA_035405085.1 bacterium
AAAACCGGCGGAAAAGCCTTAACGAACCACGAATGGTTCGTGAGGCTCGCAGCCGCGACTACAAAGCTTTTAACGGAGCCTACCGCGGACGGGTTCGTCTTCCGCGTCGACCACGACCTTCGCCCGGAGGGCCCACAGGGGCCGCTCGCGAACTCTCTCGATGCGGCGCTTCGATACTACGAATACTTCGGGCAGGGCTGGGAGAGGCAGGCGATGATACGCGCTCGCCCATGCGCAGGCGATCCCGAGCTCGGGAGCCTGTTCGTGGAAGGGCTGCGCCCCTTCGTGTACCGGCGCACGATGGGACTGGCCGACCTGGCACACATGAGGGAACTTAAAAAAAGGATGGCGAGCGGCGCCCCCGCCGCGGGATCTTCCTTCGACGTGAAGCACGGCGCCGGAGGCATACGCGAGGCGGAGTTTCTCGTCCAGGCCATAGAACTCCTCCACGGCGGCGCTCATCCCTCGGTGAGAAAGAGCAACACCTTCGAGGCCATAGAGGCCCTCGCCAATGAACACCTGATCCATCCGCACGGCTCCTCGCTTCTCCTGCGCTCCTACTCCTTTCTCCGGAGGCTCGAGAACATGATCCAGTGCGAAGGGGATCAGCAGCTCCACCGAATCCCCGAGCACCCCGACGAGGAGCGCTCGCTCGCCCTTCGGATGGGATTTCACGCAAAGGATCCCGCGGCCGCACTCAGGTCCGAGATCTTCCGTCACACGCGGGGGGTTTCCCGGCTCTTCGAAGCGATCTTCGAAGCCGACTACGAGCGCCAGGAGCTCGAAGACGCGCTTGAGGCCAACATATCGCGCGCCGCAGACGAAGAGGAGGCAGCGGATTCCCTCGCGTGGTTCAAACAGTGGGAGACCAGGCGCCTCGCTTCGCTGGATCTGGAAGGTGCGGTGGATCTAAAGAGGCTCTTCAGGAGGCTCACACTTGTTGCGGAGGTCGTGCTCGCCTGCGCGTGGCGCATGGCTTACCGAAGGCTGGAAAAAAAATACGGCACTCCAAGAACCCAGACAAACGACCCGGCCGGCTTCGCGATCGTTGCGATGGGGCGGATGGGCAGCATGGAGCTCGACTACGGTTCGGACCTCGACCTCATATTTCTTTACTCCGGTCCGGGGCAAACCGACGGCAGGAAACAGATCTCGAACGTGGAGTTCTTCACGATGCTAGCGCAGAGGACCATATCCATAATATCGCTACCTACGAGATATGGGAAGGCGTACGCGGTCGACTCCGAGCTTCGGCCGTCCGGGCGGGCCGGCACTCTGGTGGCCACGCTCGATTCCTTCAAGGATTACCACTCCGAGACCGCAGAAATCTGGGAGAGGCTTGCCCTTCTCAGGGCGCGTCCCGTTGCCGGCGACAAGGGCTTTATGGGAGAATTAAAAACCGAGATAAGGAAGTACGCGTATTCCCGCCCCCCACCATTGATGGACGAAGCCCGGATGAAAATCGATCGCCTTCGCACCCGAACGATAGAGGAGAGGACGATCGGTGAGGGCGGATCGGTTAACATCAAAATCGGCCGCGGGGGGCTAGCGGACCTCGAATCCGCAATACAGCTGCTCCACCTCATGCACGCCTGCAAAAAAGACTCGCTGCACAGGCAAAACACCTTCGAGGTGGTTAACTCGCTTGCGGCATGCGGCATAATCGACGAAGAGAGCCGAGAGGAATGGCTGGATCATTTCACCTTCTACCGCCGCCTCATCGCTAGGATGAGGCTGCTTGCGAAGAGCTCCACCGACCTGGTGAGCGCCGGCGCCCCCTACGCCGCGGCGCTGGCGGGACAGATGGGTTTTTTCGACCCCGCCGCCCTCATGGACGAAATAGCCCGCCGCCGCAGTGCCGTCCGCGGCATCTACGAAAGCATCATCGTTTCCAAACCATAAACCGGCGCAGATCGGTGATCGACGGTCGAAAAAAAGCCCGCCTGAAGGCGGGCCTTTAAACGCAAACATTCGCACGGCTAATCCGCGTAGCCCTTCTCGACCTTCTCCAGCTCCTCCTTGCAGCGAATGCACATCTCTGCGACCGGGCGCGCCTCGAGGCGTTTGACGCCGATCTCTTCGCCGCATCGCTCGCAGACACCGAATTCCCCCTCCTCTATCTTCTTGAGGGTTTTGTCGATCTTTTTGAGCAGAACGAGCTCGCGATCCCGCAGCCTGAGATTCAGCGACTGCCCGGCCTCGCTGGAGGCCAAATCCACCTCGTCGGCCAGCTCGGCCTGATCGAAGCCCATACCCTCCTCACGCGTCGCCTCGGTTGCGTTGACGATCGCCTGACGCCTCTCCTGAAGGAGTTTCTTGAACTTCGCGATCTCTTTTTTATTCATATATATCGCCCCTTTGCGAAGGGCCGGAATATTCCGTAAATGCGAGGCCCTGTCAATCGTAAAGCGCCCTCGTCGACAACAAAAATCTTCTGAAATCGCATCGCTTCCTGGCACAAAATCCGTCTGCAAATTCCCCTTCTGCGCATTTGCATAGAGTCGACCTCTCTGCTAGGCCACCCCGGATGCGGGAGAAGAGAAAAAGGCCTGTTTCCGCGGGCGAAGTGCTCGCCAAAACACGAGGCACATCGGCGATCCGCGCAAGGATGAAGAGCTGGCGCCTCTGGGAGCGGTGGGAGGATATCGCGGGGAAAGCGGTTGCCGAGCATGCGCGGCCGGCCAGGTGGCAGGGAAAGGCGCTCGTCGTCCGGGTCGAAAATCCGTCCTGGATGCAGGAGCTTTCGTTCCTGAAACAGAAGCTGACGGAAAAGATAAGGAGCGAATTTCCCGCGAGCGAGATACGCAGCATAAAGCTGGAGCTGGGTGAACTCCCCCCCGCGCCGAAGCGCATTCGCAGAGAGCCCGCAGCCGCTAAAAAGCCTCTGTGCAAGGACGAGCGCGAATTCATAGAGAGATCGGTCGAGAGGATAGGCGACGAGGAGCTAAAGGAGATCGCAAAGCGAGCGATGTCACGCAGCTTCGAGACGAAAAGGCGCTGACCATGTGAGCATATCGCCCCCGACCGGTTCCAGCTCTCAGCCCAGCCTCAGCCCTCACCCCGCTTCGCGAACTCCGCGAGAAAAAGCGCATCCCCGGATTCATCCTCGCCGCCCCGGACGAACCTGCAAAGGGAGAGACCTGCAGCCTCCGCCGTCGCCGTGAGTTCGATTCGCCTGCTATTCAGGATGACCGCCGCGAACCTCCCTCCGGGCATCAGCAAAAGGGAAGCGGAGTCCACCAGATCCTTCAGCGTGCCGTTCAGCTCGTGATGCGCCGCGGCCCGCTGCGGATTCAACGGAAGCCTTCCGCTTTTCGCCGGATAGAACGGCGGGTTTGCGACGACCAAGTCGAAGAGCCCGCTTCTCTTTCTCGCGAACATCCGGTAGTCGGCGTTTACACAGCGGAGCACGGCACCCAGCCCGTTCGCCTTTGAATTCCTTACGGCAAGATCGTGCAGGCAACGCTGTATCTCCACGGACACGACGGAAACGGGCCTGCAGCGCCTGGCGACGATCATGGAGACTATCCCGCAACCGCCTCCGAGCTCGACGACGCAAAGGCCCGGGCGGGCGCAGACGAAGTTCGCCAGAGCGATCGAAGCCTCCCCGTAACGGTAGCCGCTTTTCGGCTGGCAGACCCCTAGCCCGGCGCTCTCTATATATTCGCAGCTCTGTGCAGGCATGCCGTCACCCCGTGCCGGAGGAGATGAGAATACGACTATCAGCGGGCGTTCGCCGACGTGCCCTGAAAACACCTTATGACGTCTTCCGCCGGTATCGCCCCGTCGCGAACTATCCGCATCGTCTCGTCGGCGAGATCCACCACCGTGGAACCGCGTGTCGGCTCGCACTCTCCGGAGTCGACTATACATGGAAGCTTAGAGCCGAAGTACTTCTGGACGTGCTTGACGGAGAGCGAGGGGGGGAACCCCGAGAGGTTAGCGCTGGTGGTGGTTATGGGTTTTCCGAATTTCTCGACTATCGCTGAAGCGACCGGATGGGACGAGATGCGGACTCCGACCTTGTTCGTGTTCGTGACCAGCCCCTTGGGTATCAGACTGGACGCAGGCAGGAGTATGGTCAGGGCGCCGGGCCAGAACTGCCGCATCAGCGACAAGGCCGAGTCGGGCACTTCGGAGACGACCTCGCGAAGCATCTTTAGATCGGCCACGAGTATTGATATCGGAAGGCCGTAGTCACGCGACTTGAGGTCGTAGATTCTCTTGACCGCCTTGCGACTGGTCACATCGGCCCCGAGCCCGTAGATCGTCTCCGTAGGATATGCTATGACCTGTCCGTCGACCAGGAAGCCGGCCGCACGCGCGACATCCTCCGGATGCGGTTCCTTCGGATCGATTCGTATTATTTCAGTCATATAGCGGGATAATGGCCCAAAGTTTGAAGCTCAAAGGTTTTTCGTCTGCCCTTCTTCACCTGAGATTTTTGTCGGCCGCCTCGACCTTCTCTGCCATCCTCTTTCTGAAATCGGCGAGCTTCTGCGCGAGGGCGCCGTCCGAAAGGGCGATTATCTGGGCCGCAAGTATGCCGGCGTTTCTGGCGCCGGCCTTGCCGATGGCAACCGTAGCAACCGGGAGACCCGCGGGCATCTGCACGGTGGAGAGCAGTGAATCGATGCCGGAGAGCGACGAGGCGTCGAGAGGAACGCCGATTATCGGCAGCATGGAGTTCGCCGCCATGGCGCCGGCCAGATGCGCCGCACAGCCGGCACCTGCTATTATGACCATCGCCCCCTCGGACTGCGCGCCCGAGGCCAGCTTAGCTGCCTTCTCCGGCGTCCTGTGCGCGCTGGCCACGTGCATTCTGCTCGACACTCCTAATTCGGACAGCACCTTCGAAGCCTCCTCCATCACGGGGAGGTCGTTCCCGCTTCCCATGACTATAAGCACTCGCGGCTTGTCCATATATTACTCTCCTTGTTGCGAAAGTGCCCTTCTAACCTCTAACCCGCCATAAAATCAAGCCTTACGATGGCAAACCTCGGCGATCGCTGCATCAGTCTGCAGCCGGCCTGCCCTTCATGCTGTCGAGACTTTCGACGAGAGCGTCGACGTATACGGTGCGGGACGAATCCAGCCTGACCGCTTTTTCAAAGTCCCTGGAGGCGTCCCTGTACAGCCCGGCGCGGCGCTTTATCTCGCCGCGAATTGCCCACCCCCTGGCCCGATTCGGCGCCGTATTCACCACCCAGTCGGCGTAAGTCAGCGCATCGGCCAGACGGCCTTCGGCGGCAAGCGCAGAGGCCAGGTTGGTGCCCGCCACGACACCCGGCGATTTGCTCCACGTATCCGTCCACAGCGCCGAGTCTGAAACCCATATCCTTGACTGAAAAATCGAGTGTGCCGCGAGGATCATCACGGCTGTAAAAACGGCGACGAAAGCGAACGCCCTTCTCCAGCCAGCCATGCCCGTAGGCACGAGGGAACCCGCAGCGAGCAAAACCCCGAGCATCGGCACATAGAGATACCGGTCGGCCATCCATATCACCATCGGCACGAGGTTGAGAACCGGCAGCAGCGCGATGAGAAACCATGCAACCCCGAGCGCCTGCAAACGCCTCTCCCGCTTAATCGCAAGAGACAAAACGGCGACAATAACCGCCGTGCCCAAAACGAAAAAAACGGAAGCCGCGGTCATGTGGTCGTAGTTATAAAGTGCGCATAGATCGTAAGGCGCGAAGAGCTTGACGGCGTAACGTCCGGGCAGCTGCAGCACCCCCCATGCGTGGGAGAGGATTCCGCCGTGTGGCGGGGTTATGGTGCTGGCGAGCCCCTGCGTGAAAAGATTCGCCGCCGCAACAGCCGCCGCAAAGAGGAAAAGCGGTATCTGGTCTGCGATGGCGGGAAGAAGCCGCTTCCTGTCGGCAAAGACGTCCGCGGCCACGAGCATCAGCGGCAGGACAACCGCCTGGGGCTTGACCAGCATACCCGCGATCGCCAGAGCCGCCACAAGCCCCCTCGGCTTCCTCTGCAGGTGCATGAGCAGGGAGGCTAACATCAGCGAAGAGGAGAGCAGCGTCTTGTGCTGGGACACCCACGCTACGACCTCCACCTGCACCGGATGCGAAAGAAAGACGAGCGCGCCCGCCGCCGCCAAGGGGCGCCTGCAAAGGAGCGCGGAGAGTATCCCGAAGACGAGGGACGCATTGAGAACATGGAGGAGAATGTTCGTGATCCGGAACCCGGTAACCCAGGGCCCCCATAGCTTGTACTGAAGAGCCAAGCCGATCGTGTTGAGCGGGGCATAGTCTGTGAACTGTATCCCGCCGAAGGCTTGGGCGACCGTATCCCAGGACAGGTTCCAAACGATCCGGGAGCCGGTTATGTAAATGTTGTCGTCCCAGTTGAGAAACGGACCTGAGAGGCTGCGCCCGTAGATCGCCAGCGCCACGAGCAGAAGAAAGAGCGGAAAGGCGCGCCATGCCCGGGAGCTTTTCATAGCGCCCTGTGGCCGATGTCCCTGCGATAGTGAACCCCGTCCCATGATATCTTGCCGACCGCCTCGTAAGCCCGGTCGAGAGCCTTCCTCAGGTCATCCCCCAGCGCGGTGACCCCCAACACCCTCCCTCCGTCGGTCAGGATCTCAGAGCCTTCGCGCCGGGTGCCAGCGTGAAATACGAAGGTGTCGGGAACGACTGCGGCATCTGAGATTCCGGATATCCTCTTCCCCTTCTCATAGGCGCCGGGATAACCGCCGGAGGCCATGACGACGCAGGCCGCAGGGCGAGGATCCCACTCAAGCGTTACGGTGTGAAGCGAACCCGAAACCGCCGCCTCGAAGACGTCGACTATATCCGTCTTCATGCGAGCCATGAGCGGCTGCGTCTCCGGATCGCCGAAGCGTACGTTGAATTCAAGAACCTTTGCCTCGCCTTCCTTTATCATCAGGCCGGCGTAGAGCACTCCGACGAAAGGCATTCCCTCCGTCACCATGCCGCGGGCGACGGGCAGCATTATCCTCTCCATGACCTGCTGCGCAAGCTGGTCCGTGACGACGCGCGCGGGAGATATCGCGCCCATGCCTCCCGTGTTTGGGCCGCGATCGCCGTCGTACGCCGCCTTATGATCCTGCGAGGATGCAAGAGGCAAAACGTGGTTCCCGTCGCATATGGCTATGAAGGATGCCTCCTCCCCCTCCAGGAACTCCTCTACCACCACCCGGCGCCCCGCTTCGCCGAAGCTCTTCGAAAGGAGCATGTCGTTTACCGCCGCCTCGGCCTCGCCAACCGTCTTGCATATCACGACCCCCTTGCCCGCTGCGAGACCGTCCGCCTTAACCACCACGGGCGTCTCAATCTCCTTCAGATAACGTTTGGCCGCGGCGGCGTCGGAGAAGGTCTCCGAGCTGCCGCAGGGTATCCGGTATCTTTTGCAGAACTCCTTCGCGAAGGCCTTTGAACTCTCGAGGATAGAGGCTTCCTTGGTGGGCCCGAATATCCTAAGCCCGTTGCGCTTGAACAAGTCGACCGCCCCGGCGGCGAGGGGAGCCTCGGGCCCGACCACGGTGAGGTCGACGCTGTTCCTTCTGGCGAAATCCGCAAGACCCCCCACGTCGTCGGACCTTATAGGAACCGGCTCCGCCAGATCCTCCATCCCCGGGTTTCCCGGAGCGCACCATACCCGGGAAACGCGGCGCGACTGCGCGATCTTCCACACCAGTGCGTGTTCACGGCCTCCGCCGCCAACGACAAGGACTCTCATCTGTCCGCGCCTCCATAGTTTTTTAAGTGCCAGAACTATGCCCATTGGATGCGGGATCTATAGTGGGGTGAAAGATGTGAATCAAGCGTTAATGAGAAAAGAGACGACTCCAAAGGATACGCCGGTTCACAGGGGCGACGGAGCGACTTCGCTTATGGCCTCCAGCGTTCCGTCCCGGCGCATCAGCACGCGCGATCCCGCTGAGAGCCCGCCCGGATCGGAGGCCCACACCATGATCTCGACCGGCCAGAGGCCGACCCCCGAGGGGTCGCCCTTTACCGAGAAGCTGAGCCTGCCCCCCTCGAAGCCGTCTATCCAGTCGTCGAGCGAGCCTCCGTGCGCCGCACGAACCGTCGCACGATAGGAGAGCGGATCGCCTGTCGGGTCCGAGAAGGAGAGCTTCGCGCTGCCTCGCCTGCCGTCGAAACGTATGTCCGAAAGGGAACCGGCCGGCCTGTCGTTGGCGTTCCAGTAGAAGAAACCCATCTCCCCTATTCTCTTCGACCCGGACATTATCCTGTAAGCCGCGAAGAGGTCTCGCCCTCCGTAGCCCTTCAGCGGCAGAAGGGCCATCGCATGCGGCATGATGAAGGAGGTTTTGCCCGCCGCGAAAACATCGTCCGCCGCCGACTCCGGCATTATCCGCTCGCCGGGCACGTGGCGCAGCACGCCTGAAGCAACGGGCTTTTCCCCGCGCTTCGGATCCTCACCAAGGCCCCTTAGCACCGCAGCGTCGAGCCAGCCCTCCCTGGCCACCATGAAGGACGGAGGGCGGTCCTCCTGCTTCGGGAAGGGTATGGCGGAAACCACGCCCGTGCCCTTCTCCTCGGGGACCCCGCCGATGGGGAAAAGCTTTATTTCGTCGTCGCCGGGCTCTATGGATACCTCGAAAGCAGCTCCGTCGGAAGCGATGAGGATCAGTCCGCCCTCCCCCCCGCCCATGGGATAGCCCGCATGGGATATGGGGCTTGCCACCCCTGACAGATCCTGCCTGGTGCAGCGCCACTCGCCGTCTCCCCTCCGGCAAACCCCGCCCACCCGCTTATCACCGAAGGCCGCCGCGACGAAGAACCCTCCACCGTACCTCGCTGACAGCGGCGCCATAACGGCTCCTGAAACATTCTCCTCTCCGCTAGCGAACGGCACAAACTCGTGGGCGAAGCTGCCCGGCGATTCCTCCGTAACGATATCGACACCCACTCCGGCCCCTGACCTCTTCAAGAAGGAAGACGAAGGCAGCCCGCACTCGGCCAGACCCGCAAAGGACAGCGGCCGCTCCGACATGAGCTCTATCGAAGAGACCACGGCCCCTTCACACAGAACATCCTTCCCCCTGACCTTGAATTCCCTTTGCACGTCGCCCACCAGATTCTCTCCGGAGAGCCTGCAGCGGTAGTTGCCCAGAAGCGGCGACGGAATCTGCGATGCGATCTTCGGGTACCTCGAATAGCCGGAGGAGGTTGACGCTATGAGATCCGAAGCCGTGCCCACCACCAGAAGCTTCTGCGGCGCCTCCGCCGCCGAAGGAACTGTGCAGGACCTGAAGACCGAAGCGCGGCCGGAGGCTAAGTCCTTCGTGCGAATCGCCGCCACACCACCCTCGAGGCCCGCCACTCCGGATATCAGCAGCATCGCCTGATCCGGAGAATCGGGCATCACCACCGCCGAATCGTACGCGAGGCTCCATGGCAGCATCAGGGCGCGCGTGCGAGAGGCATCGTACATGCGGTACCCGCCCGTATCGATGTGCGAAGCGGCCAGGTTCCTGCTCACCTCGTCGGCGCCACCGACAATCGTCGCCCCGTGATCGCAGTAGTTCGCGACCCCGTTTCCGTCGTCGTCCTCGGCATATCTGGGATCTACCGGCACGCACACGGGCACGGTTGCGTCTCCGACGCAGGTCATCCTTCCCGGCATTATGCAGGTGCCCATAGACGCCGGGCAGTCCTCTCCCAAGCCGGCCACGTCGTCCACTAC
>DAONII010000031.1:0-9657 GCA_035405085.1 bacterium
CAAAACGACGTGCCTGATCCTGTCGCTCCCGTCGCGCCAGGTGATATTGAAGAGGTTGAGTGGGGAGAGCGGATCCTTTTCGAAGACGGAGAGCGCCTCGCTTCGAGTTTCGGACCTTATCTTCGACGGATAGAGCATCTCCTCGAAGGTGGGACCCCAGACGTAGTTTGTCTTCATACGGATCTCCGTTTCCAGAGCGCAGCGGATAGCACGCGCGCCTCGCGCGCAACCGCCGCCTCATCTATTCCGACGATTTTAAAATCCCTCATCCGGATGCTGCCCGCGATTATCGTGGTACGCACCGGAGCCGTGAGGACACCGAAAAGGGTATGCCACCAGGCGTTGTGCGGCGTGACCTCGGTCTGAGGAGAAGCGTCGGATATTATCATGTCGGCGGCGGCCCCTTTCGAGATCGTCCCGATCCTGACGCCGAATTGGGCGGAGGCGATTTCCGGCGCCGTCTCCCAGACGGATCCTCTGAACTCCTCGCCGAGCGCCTGGGCATCCCTCAGCGAAGCCCTGTGAATAACCGAGGCCGTCCTGATATCGCAGCCAACACCCGCGCTCATCCCGTCGGTACCTATCGCTACTGGTACCCCCCTTCTGAAAAACGCGGGCACCGGGGCCGTGCCTACCGCGTTGTTGAAGTTGGAGAGCGGGTTATGGACGACCGCCGCCTTGCTCTTCCGAAGAAGATTTATATCCCTCTTCCCGACGTGAACACAGTGGACCGCGAGTGAACCTCGGCGGAGAATTCCGGCCCTGAAGAGCCGTTCGACCGGCGTCATGCCGTTGAGTTTTTGCGTCGTCCTCACGTCTTCCTGCCCCTCGGCAACGTGCACGTGGGCACCCGCGCCGTATATATCCATGAGCTCACGCGCCGCATCGAGCGTACCGTCCGAAAGCGTCATCGACGCATGAAGCCCAACCATGGAACGCACTTTGGAACCCGGGAAAGACGAGCTGCGAATTTCGTCGAGGAAGCCGCCGCTCTCTGCTATGGCCTCGTCCCTCTTGCGCTTACCCGCTCGGTCGGAGATCTCGTAGGAGAGGCTCGCGCGAATTCCAGCTGCGCCAAGTGCCTTGGCTATGGTGCGCAGCGAGCCGGACACGGCTCCGTAGCTTGCGTGGTGGTCGAACACGGTGGTAACACCCGCCTTAACCGCCTCCACCCCTCCGGCAATCGCGCTTATGAAGACATCGTCGCGCGAAAGCCTTTTGTCCAGATCCCACCATAGCCCCTCCAGAACGCGGCCAAGCGAGCGCATCCGGGGGACCGGCATACCCCTGGCAAACAGCCCGTAGAAATGCATATGCGGATTTATGAAACCGGGCAGGACGTAGCGGCCGCCGGCATCTATTACATGCGCCTTTCCCTTTGCGGCGAGGCGGATATCGGCCTCGTCCCCGACGTGCTCGACGAAGCCCCCGCTCGCATGCACGCACCCGCTGCCGAACACCCGGCCATCGCCGGTTATCAGGCATGCGTTTTTGATTATGATGTCCTTGAGCTTCATGACCCCTTTCTCGAGAGTTGATATCGACTCACGGCTGCGTTGTGCTCCGAGAGCGTCCTCGAAAAATGGTGCGACCCGTCCTTCTTCGATACGAAATAGATGTAATCGCTCTTCGCCGGCTTTATCACCGCCTCGAGCGAGGCCCTCCCCGGATTGCATATCGGCCCCGGCGGCAAACCGGGATGCACATAGGTGTTGTAAGGATGTGGGTTTCTGATGTCGGACTTCCTGATGTTCCCGTCGAAGTCTGCGAGTCCGTAGATAATCGTAGGATCGCTCTGAAGCGGCATCCCCATGCGAAGCCGGTTCAAGAAGACGGACGCGACCAGCGGGCGCTCCTCTTCGAGGCCGGTCTCCTTCTCCACGACGGACGCGAGAGTGACTATCTCCCCCTCGGTCATTCCGCTGGCCCTTACGGCCTCCGGGTCCAGCGTACTCCACACCTCTTTGAAGCGCGCCACAAGCCGTTTTATGAGCCCAGCCGCGGTCGTGGGACGCGTAAGGAAATATGTGTCCGGAAAGAGGTAGCCCTCGAGCGTTCCTGCATCGGCCAAGCCCAATCCGGAGACGAATTTCGGATCGAAGGCCAGGCGGAAGAACTCATCCGGCATGCCCTCGTCAGAGACGAAGGCCTTGCCGGCAAGCGCCCCGGCTATGTCGCGAACCGTCCAGCCCTCGATCACCGTGAGCGGCCACTGGAGAACGTCGCCGCGAGAGAGCCTGTCTATTGCGGAAAGCATCGTGGTGCCCTGGGGAAATTCATACTGGCCGGCTCTCAACCTCCCTCCATACCCCTTCAAGCGCACCGCTATCTCGAAGAGCTTGGGGGTCTTTATGACCCCGGCTCCTGCAAGCCGGCCCGCGATACCCTGCACCGAAGATCCCTGGGGAATTTCCACCGTAGCAGACGAGCTGGACCGCCATACTGTAGCGGAATAGTAAAACGCGGCGGCCAGGCCCGATAAAGCGACCAGCGTCAGAACCGCAACGGCTGCAATGAGACGCCTCATGGCCGGAACGTTAACCCGCCGACCTGATTTATACAAGGCTTTTGGATTCAACTCCGGCGTGCCCTGAGGTAGTCTTCGAGGATTACCGCCGCGGCCATCTTGTCTATGACCCTCCGGCGCCTTGCCCTGGAAACGTCAGCCTCTATAAGGCGTTCGCGCGCGGTCGCGGTGGAATAGCGCTCGTCCCAGTACTCCATGCGGGCACCTATTCCGGCCTCGCGAAAGTGAGCTTCGAGCCTTAAGGCGAATGCCCTGACCTTTACCGCCTGCGGCCCCTCTCCACCCTCAGCATCCAGCGGCAGCCCCACGAGCACCATATCGGCCCCGAGTTTTCTGACCTCGTCGGCGATGGATTCGAAGTCCCGGGAGCCTCCCCTCCTAGTCAAGACCCCCAGCGGCTGTGCAGTCCATCCCATCGGGTCGCTGGCCGCCATCCCTATCCTCTTTGTCCCTATGTCCAGGCAAAGTATCCGCATCGTTCCTTCGGGCTTTGTACCGCGGAAAACAGAGCGGGCAGCCATCTGCGCCATCGAAGGATCATATGGCAACAATTTGCCGAAAATGCACGGCTTGATTTTGCCGGCAAAGGCTGGCATCTGACAGGCAATGGATAGCGTCGACATAAGGGTCAGGGGAAGGGTCCAGGGGGTCTTCTTCAGGTCAAGCGCACAGATGAAGGCCGGCAAGCTCGGGATATCCGGCTGGGTGCGCAACTGTACGGACGGCTGCGTGGAAGCTCACGCATGCGGCAAAAGAGAGGCGCTGGAGGCTTTCGTGAGCTGGTGCCAAAGCGGGCCGGAGCGCGCCCTGGTGGATGGGGTTGAAACCAGATGGGGCACCTGCGAGAAGGGTTGCAGCGGCTTCCAAATCCGCTTCTAGCTGTGTTCGAATGGTTTGACAGGGGGTCGAATAGAGGTGTATAAGCTCTTGAATTTCAATGTCCTGTAAACTCAAGCCAAAGGGGAGGAAATACCATGAAGAAGTTGATGGCTCTCTCATTTCTGATCGCCGCGGCCTTCATATACGGATGCGGAAGCCAATCCTCCGGCAAGGTCCTGGTTGAGATCAACGGGGATGAGATAACCGAGGGCGATCTTCAATTCCTCGGCGAGATCAACCCGCGCATTCAGGCGCAGATAGACAGCCCCGCCGGTCAGAAGAGGATCCTCGACAACCTGGTCGAACAGGAGATCCTCTATCAGGAGGCGGTCAGGGAGGGCATAAACCGCGACCCGAAGGTCAAGGCGAAGGTCGACCTCTACAGGCGCGTGATAATCGCCCAGTCTCTGGTCGAGTCGGAGACCGACAAGATGGCGAAGAAATATTACGATGACCATCTCGACGACTACAAAAAGCTCAAGATGTCCCACATCATGGTGAAGTTCGCGACCCCCGAGGAGATCAAGAAGGCCAAGAAGGGTGAGAAGCGCCTGACCGAACAGGAGGCGCTCAAGAAGGCCGATGAACTCAAGGCGCGCATAGACAAAGGCGAGGCCTTCGAAGCCGTGGCAAAGGAGCTTTCCGATGACTCCCCGACGAAGGCGCGGGGCGGAGATCTGGGGCTTGTGTCGAAGGATGACAAGAGGCTAGAAGCGCGCGGGTTCGGACCGCTTTTGGACAAGGCCGTCGAGCTCAAGGTCGGCGAAGTCGCCGGTCCGATAAAGACTGACAAGGGCTACCACATAATTGTCGTCACGCGGGGCCTGGAACTGGAGCCTTTCGACGAAGTCAAGCAGTCGATCCTATTCAAGGTAAGAGGCGACGTCCGCAACGACCTGCTCGCCCGACTGAAAAAGAACGCGAAGATAGTCTACCCGGAAGAAGAAAAGGCCAAGGCCGAGGCGGAAAAGAGAAAGGCGAAGGCCGAGGCGGCCGCAAAGGATGAGGAGAAAAAGGCAGGTGCGGCCTTAGAGGGCGCGGCTGAAGAGGTCAAAGAAGCCGCACAAGAGGTCAAGGAAGCAGCGAAGGAGGTCGTAGAGGAAAAGGCGAAGGCGGCAATAGAAGGCGCGGCCAAAGAGATCAAGGAGACGGCGGAGGACGTAAAGAAGGCCGCCGAGGAGATCAAAGACGAGGCCGGCAAGGATGCGAAGCCTGTATCCCCGCAGAAGAAGACCGACTGAACTTCCGACCGATGAAATAGAAAAACCCGGCGTCGCACGACGCCGGGTTTTTTTCTGCCGCCTGCCGTCAAAAATTCAGTTCGCCGGGCCTACGCGCAGCTGCACCGTATCGCCGGTCTTTATGCCGTTTTTCGACGCCGTGCCCGCCTTGACCTCGAGCACGTACTGGAAGCGCGGACCCTCGGCCCCCTCGGGCGGGTACATCGTCTCGTCGTTCGGCTTGTTGTCCGCCTTGATGTCCACGATCTTCATCTCATCGTCCACGAATATCCAGTCTAGCGGCACCAGCGTGTCCTTCATCCAGAAGTGGTAGACGCCCATGCCGGTGGATGAAAAATCGAACCACATGCCGGCATTTTCACCCAGCGACTCATGGTGCATGAGTCCCGCCGCCTTCTGCTCGTCGGTCTTGGCGATCTGCACGGTGAAATTTACCGGACCGTTCGCGGTTTCGATCGCTATGGTAGCCGGCGTACCGGTCGTCGCTTCAACGGAACCGGCGGGGAATTCATCCTGAACCGCGGAGTCCGTCACAGGGGCTCCGCCCTCCTCCATCTTCACCTTTTCACAGGCGCCCAGAAAGAGAACAAACGCCGTCAAGAGAACCGCAGCAAAAACAATTGATCTAGTCATGACGCCTCCTTTGCATTAGGGGGAGGTCTATAGCAGAAACTGCAAGGGCTTGGCAACCCAAAGGCAAGGATCAGCCCTGAAAGAACCTTTTTATACCATGCAGCGTCGTTTTTAGCTCTAGCCGCGCTATGGTCTCGGAAAGCGGAATGCCCTTGGGGCAAACGGCGTTGCACGCCTGCGCCCCCGCACAATCGGCGACGCCGCCGCGCGAGAGCATGGAATCGAGCATGGCACCACCCCCGAACGCGCCTATGGGATGAGTCGAAAGGGCTTCGACGTGCGCGAAGAGAAACGCTCCTACGAAGGGCGAGCGCTCGTTCACCTGCGGACAGGCCTCAGAACATGCGCCGCACAATATACAGGAAAGGAGCAGAGAAGAGCGCTGTGCCGATTCCGGGCTCACCCGAGGAGGTGCGCCGTGGTCGTGCACGCCGTCTATCTCCACCCACGCGCCGGCTCTCGTAAGCGCATCCGACATCCTCGATCTGTCTACCAGCAAATCCCTCGTCACGGGAAACTTCGAGAGGGGCTCGAGCGTCACCGGCTCTGACAGCTCATCTATGAAGGAGCGGCATGCGAGCCTGGCCCGGCCGTTTATGACCATCGCGCAGGAGCCGCAGCCACCGCACCTGCACGAGGATTCCCAGACCACCGGAGTGGTCGGGTTTCCGTCCGCGGTGATCGGCCTTTCGCGAATCGCCATGAGGGCCCCGATCACGGTCATCCCGCTCTCCGCCGAAACCTCGAACTGCTCCCAATAAGGGAGATCACCGGGGTCGTCCTGCCTTTTGATCTTTATCAGCACGCTGTCCATAGGCTGCACGCCGCTTTCTTCGCCACGCCTCAATCGGCGTCGGCGACATCACCCGAATACTCCAGATCAGGCGCTGACCCGGAAAGCTTCACCTTCGTAACGACTTGCCACTTCCGGTCGTCCCTCTCAGGGAAGGCGGGCTTGAAGAAGACTCCGCGGCTCTCGTCGCGGGCTGCTGAGGCAGCTAAGACCGCTCGAGCGAGCCCAAACGACCGCGAGATCGCCCTCATGGAAAAGAGCTCGGGATTGGCCCACTCGCGCCTGTCGGAGAGCGGGGCAGACTCGAAGCGCTTCTCCAGATCGTCTATACCCGCCAACGCAGAGGACAGCCCCTTATTCTCCTTCGCGAAAAATGCGGCCGACGACATGATCTCCGAAAGCTCCCGCATTATCGCGTGCGCGCTCTCATCCCCCTGCTGCCTCGCAAACTTGACGTTCAGATCCTCCTCGCGAACCTTTGCGGAATCGAGCAGGGACGAGGATACTTCTCCACCCTCTCCTCCAAGGGCCGCGAAGGCCGCACCCCTACCCGCAACCCGCCCCCCCTGCCATGAAGCCGGGAGCTCGTTTCCCGGGAGCGCACACGCACCGTGGTATGAACAGGAAGCGGAGCCTGCGGCATAGAGCCCCGGGATACTCGTAGCGTGTTTTGGATCCACCCAAAGACCGCCGAGGGTCATAGATGTCGCGGGCGACACCCTCAGGGGAATTCCGCGCGGTTCTTCACCGGTTATGCGGCCGAATATGTCTAAGCGGTCGCCAAACGACCGGCCCCATAAGCCGTCGTCTATTCCGGAGAGATCGGCGTTTACATAACGGCCTTCGATCCCGTGCCCCCCCTCCACGACCATTCTGTAAAACGCCCTGATTCCAAGGTCGTCCGTGACCAGGCCACCGGAATCCGGATACCACTCCGTCAAAAAACGCCATGCCGAGCTCTCGCGCGGAACCTGTATCTGCGCCCCGGCCGCGAGCATAAGGGCACAGACCGGGTGGCAAGCGTCAAAGCCGGCAACAGCAAACGGTGCAAACTGCACGAATTCCGGATTTGCAAGCACGGCGCCCTGCTCGTAGCACGCCGATACGCCGGATCCGTCAGCCGAGGGCCTCGTGCACTTCGACCCCCACAGACCCTCGAAGCCCCCAGTGGCAACTACGACCGCCTTGGCAGGGAAGGCCTTCGTCTCCATGTTGGATCGGTTTGAGGCTACGATGCCCCTGCATGCCCCCGCATCGTCGATCACGAGAGACATGAACTCCCAACCCTCGAACAGGCGAATCTTCCCCAACGCGATCTGCCTGCGAAGCTGAAGGTCGAGGACGAGCGAAAGCTGCCCGCCGACACCGGAATGCGAATATAGAGAGCGGCGGCACGACGAACCCGCAAGCTTCACGAGATCGGCCATCCCCTCGGGAGTCCTGGCGAAAGCCGCGCCCATGCGGTCGAAGAGCCCTGCTGCAGAGGGGGCCTCGCCGCACATCTCCTCGACCATCCCCCTGTGGGAAAGGGACGCGCCGCATGAGAGGGTGTCCTCGGCATGCCTATTCTCAGAATCATCCTCACCCTTGGTATCGAGAGCGGCGTTGAAGCCTCCGACGTCGAGGCAGGAGAGCGAACGCCTCGGGGCGGCCCGCGAGAAGAGCAGAACCTCTACCCCCATATCGGCCGCAGTAAGCGCCGCCGACGAACCGGAGACGCCCGCACCCACCACGATGACTGTTTGACTATTCGTCTGCATATCTCAAAAGGCGAAGACTATACGAAGCCCCCAAACCGCAAAGACCAGCGTTACGATCCACATGGCCATGGAAAACGCATCCTGCGAGCGCTTTGAACCTGTGATCCCCAGACTAGATAACGCGGACGCAACGCCATTTCCAATATGAAAGGCGGCGCACAGGACGCCGGCCGAATAAAGCGCCCTGACCCATGCCGTGCCCATGAGCGCCTGCATGAAAGCAAAATCCGCAAAACGGCCGGTGAAGGCGAACGGCAGAATCGTCTTCGCTATGTGATAGGCCGCAAAGGGAACGACGACAATGCCGGTTACGCGCTGAAGCGCGTACATCCAGTTCCTGTAGAATCCGTATGATATGACGTTGAAGGAGGAGGTGTAGAGCAGGGAAACACCCATTGCCGCATGGAACATCAGGGGCGCCAATACCAGCAGTGTAAACGCCAGGCCTGCCAGCGGAAGTCGCGATATATAGGATGCCGTTTCGTTGAAGGAGGCTGCCCCGCCGAACGCCGAACTCATCGGAACGAGAAAAAAAGCAAAGTACACGAAGGCGAGCCAGAGCCCTGCTACCGTATGCAGCCTCCTGAGCCAAAAATAGCCCGTCCCTGAACCCCCGGCCATGGCACCCCTCTTTAAGGCGACGCGCAGGGCAACCCCCGAACCCAAAGACGCCGTGCCGCCACTGCACTTGATATCACTACGCCGCCCGTGTGACAAGCACCTAAAAGCGCGCAACTTTTTCCCGGTTGAGGCGATAAGGCTCGGTGGCCTGAGGAGGGCCCGTTTGGCATGTCTGTAGACAAACTCAAAAATGGATTCGATGCTGCAGGCCGCGAATCCGCATATTCGGAACAGCTCGTCAGGAGCACCCTGCCGATCCTCCCGAAAATAACCGATGCGGAACTCGAGGAGGCAAACTCCTGGCTCTTGACCCGCGGCCTGATGTGGCATCCGGCCGCTCTCGCTCTGTCGCCGGTGGCGAGGGTGGGCCTTGCCAGGATAGCCAGCAAGAGCGGCACGAAGGCCAGGCAGCTGCTCGACAACGCCGTGCTCGACGGAATGCCGCACCCTATCACGAGACAGCCGTTCGGAATCGGCAGGACCCTGGAGCTGCTCGAGGTCCTCGCACGCAGGAACGTGGCCATCGGGAACTTTGTCTCGCAGAAAGGCATCCTCAGCACCGGAGGACATTGGCTCTCGGGAGCGCTGGTCGAGATGACTCACGTCGCGGAGCTGGCACTTACGGAAGCGAATTCAGGCAGAGGAATATCAGTCAGGTTGAGGCGCCACGTGCCGTGGGATTTGATACCAACCTCCTATCTTAACTCGATAAAGGAGATGTTCCCGCAGGTAACCATATGGGATATGGGTGCGGGACCGATCAGCCAGATAACTGAGATCGACGCGATGGTCCTCAACGACAGGATCGTGGAGATCAAGAGGCTGATGCAGGGCTCCTCCATGGATACCCTGGATTTTCAATCCAGAGACGAAGGGAAGCTGTTGAACCCTTCGAAGCTCCTTGCGATAGCCAAGAAGGACCACCTGAGAGGGGTTGAATACGCTCTCTACATGGAGGAGGCGGGGGAGGGGTGGCTCAGTTCCGTAACCGAGCTCGCTGTCGTAATGGATGTGGGCCTCAGGATCCTTCTTTATCCGGAGGGCCTGGGCAGCCCGAGCGTGCTGTTCGACAGCATGGAGCAGCAGCCGTCCAGAGGCGGGCGAATCCTTTTCAATATTCCACCTCTGCCGCCGCTCCCCGCAAAGAAGGAAGGGCTGTCGGTGGAGGAGCGGGCGTGGCTCGCACAATGGATCGGGGATCCG
>DAONII010000032.1:0-9501 GCA_035405085.1 bacterium
GCAGCCCGAGCGTGCTGTTCGACAGCATGGAGCAGCGGCAGTCCAGAGGCGGGCGAATCCTTTTTAAGATCCCACATCTTCCGCCGCTCCCCGTTAAGAACGAAGGGCTGTCGGTGGAGGAGCGGGCGTGGCTCGCACAATGGATCGGGGATCCGAAGAGCAGGACAAAGGCCGCCGAGAAGTCGCGCCATTTCCATCATGAAACGCTTCCGAAACACGCGAGCGAGATAGCGTCCGGCCTGCTCAGGTCACTGGAGGTCCACTACGGCCCGCTCGCGATCTTTCACGTCTTCGACGGAAACGACGCGGCAAGAATAATAAAGCAGGCCGACTTCCTGGTGGAGAACATAGGTGACAACCCTCCGAGGGAGATCCTAGATCATCTCGTATCGGTTGGACTGGAGGTCAAGGATTTGACCGAAGGCGACGAGGAACTCGCGAGGACGCTTGCAAGGCTTTCGGGATTCGCGCTGCGCGACAGAGGCGCGCTCATCGGGCTGGGAATATCCAGGGAATCCATGAAAAGAATCGAGGACTTCATACGTCTCTCGATCCCGTCGAATCTGAGGGAGCGCTATTTGATAGAACTCCCCGGCAAAAGGATCCCCGCGCTTCTCTTCAATCTGTACCGCCTGATATCCGAGCGGCGCTCAGAGCTTCCCGACGAACTCGCGAGGGAAATTGAGATGGTTCTACCCGAGCGCCAGAGCGAACTAGGGGAGCTGCGCCGGCGCTTTGCCGAGCTGGCCCTCAGATACCGCAAGCTTCCACGCGAACTCCAGAAGGGACAGATAAAGACCCACAGGCAGAAGATCCCGAAGATGATCGAAAAGGCCGAGCTGGAGGGAGCCGGAGATCTGGGCATGATCGAAATACGCATCGAGAAACTCGAACTGGAGCTGGGGATCGTCGAGGATGAGCTTTCGGCCGACGGAGAGGAAACAGGAAGGCGATTCGGTGGAATCGCGCGATCTTCCGAAGAGTCAAGGCGAGGCCGAAATGCAGACGCAAAAGCAAACCGGGTTAAGGAGACCGCCCTAATCGATTCGGAAGAAACCACGTCCAGGCAGAACGAACAGGCGGGGGCGGAAAGCGCAGCGGCAAACCACGCTTCCTCGGCAGCGGTCAGTCGCTCCGCCCTGAAGGCCGGGCGCTAGAGATCATATCGTCGAATGAAGCAACACCGTTTGAACGCTGTTCTTCCCTCCTCTTCAGCACTTCACGCCTCACAAAACTGAATCCGCAGTCCTCTTGAACCGGCGGGCGACCATAGAGCTTCTGTCTCGGAAAGAACCTGCAGATCCTGTGCCTGAACGGATATATCGAACAACCCCTCTCAGTACCGCTCTCCTTATAATAGCCGCATCTGTAGACTATCCAGCTCCTCATGCCGCCCTCGGCGGAGGGGGAACCCTCCTTCTCCTCAGCCACATATCTGAAGTTCATCGCGAACCGGTGCCACCAGATGCAAAACCTGACCAGGCGGTCGCCCTTCGACACGCCCTTCGGCATCATAAGCGCAAGACACCGGCAACACCTTCCGCAGCGGTTGCAGGAGCCCACCCGAACGTACTCGGTTTTGCCGCTGGCGCCCACGAGCCAGTCCGCCGCAACCTCCATCCAGTATGAGATGTAGCCGACCAGAAAGACGACGGCCCGGATCGGAAAGCGTATCAGTGCTATCATGTGGGGCATGATAGGCCTTTGAAGGACGCTCCTCAAGCCCATTCCGGGCCCTTCATTTTGGCCTCCTATATGCCGCGCTGCGGCTTGCCACAGCCGGCCAGGGCCCGTATAAGCGCCGGCGAATCCACGGGGAAAACATGTCCGTATCCGCCTCAAAAAAAACGGCTTCGTCCTCAAAGACCGCAAGCAAACCGGTTGCCGGCGGGCCGGACGCCGTAGTAAAGGGCACCGGCGACTCCTTCTCCTGTTCGATAGACGACGAGGCCCTCTCCTCCCTTCGCCAGCGTGCGGCAAGGCTCATCTGGAAGGCCGGCGAGAAAGCTTACGGCCATTTCCCGATAGACCGGGTCAAGCTCTATCAGGATATACTGGGCCGGGTCATCACCGAGAAAAACGTATGCAGGACTCTCGTCGAACCCAGAATCACCGAGGCCGACCACAACGAGCTGCGAAAACGCTACATGTCGAACAGGCTCAGCAAAAAAAACGGCGCCGCGCTGGGGCTCGTCGGCACATCGATCCCACTGAAGGCACAGTGCACAGAGGAATACGACTGGAGGAACTCGCCTTACTTCGCTGAGGCCGACTCGTGCAAGGACGTCACAGAGGAATTCACAGGCCGCGGAATACCCACGGCTATTTACAGCACCGACCTCTCCGCGACGGAGGCGTCGGTGTTTCTCATGGCCCCCGATACATCGCCGCTCTACACCAGATACGCCGGCGAGGGCCCGACGGCATGCACCTGGGACCCCGTGGGCGGGGCGTTCTTCCACAGGATACACGTCTGGGGAACGATCAATGCGGAATTCGCGATGAAGACATCGGGCGGTCCGGGTTGGTCGGCCTGGACCCTTGTGAACAAATGCACCACGCCGGACGGCAAGACGCACAGTTCAACCGACCTCATGTTCGACGTCGGCATCCGAATATTCGTTCAGATGGAAGTCGAGATCGACGGACAACGGGCTGAAAAGACGCTCGTGCTCAGCCAGGTGGCAGCTGCATCCGAAGGTGTGCTGGCTAAGCTGGTCCCGAAAAAGATCCCCCTGGAGAGGTTCTTCGGCGGTGAGTACGCTAAGAAACTCCTGATGGAATCGAAGGCACGGGGCTGGAGAATTGAAAAGAAATAGAGGCCGGCCGCCTCCTCAGAGAACCCTGAAATCGACTATCTCAACTCCGTTCGACGCGGCGATTTCCAAGAGCTTCCCGTCCGAAAGCACTCCGATCTCGTCCCGTCTCCCGGCGTATCCGTCCCCCTCCGCGCCGCCGTAACCCGGATGAACCATTATCTCGGTCGTGCCATCCGGCAGGCGACCCAACGCCTCTATCCAGCGACGCTTCAGCTTTTTCCCCGCTCCGAGCGCGAAGCCTCCGAAGTTGTCCGGAGTCGAAAGCCCCTGCCTGCGCCAGAAGTCCGGTGAAGCTGCGGGAATCAGGGCAACCGCCAAACGCCGGATCGCAGCGTTCGTGATCCTCGACCATCTCCCCTCCACCGGCGAGCGAACGACGGGGATTTTGAACTTCTGCGCAATCCTCGCAGCCGCCAGTGAGATGGTGGGAAACACATGTACATGGTGGTGACCGTCCAGGTGGGTTATGAATGGGCGTTTCGAAAGAAAAAACTCCGCCTGCGCCCTCATCTCCCTGTAAGCCTCGTCGACCGAAACTCCGCCCAACAGCGCACGCAGAAACAGGCGGTCGCCTGAAAGAAAATTCCCCCCGTCGTCGACGAGGGTCGTTACAGATCCCGGATCCGAAATCGGCCTCCCCCACGTGAGGGTCACGTGCAGGCCCACATCCATATCGATTCCGGACGAAGAGAGCTCTTCCATAGACACGCCGAAAGCCGGGGAGGAGGCCATGGCGCTCGTGGCGCGCACGAGGCCCGAAGAGGCCGCCTCGATGACTCCGCGGCTGATGTCGAGCGACATGCCGAAGTCGTCCGCGTTGACGATGAGGCGCTTCATCAATTTGCAGCTGCGGGCTGCGGCGCGGCCTTGGGAGAACCGGAGAGCACCTTCCCGTCCTTACCGCGGCGGAAGAGCTTGCCCGGATCCTCCACTCGAAGTGCATGACGAAGGACGTCGTCCATATGTTCCACCAGGACTATGTGGAGTTCCTTGAGTATCTTCTTCGGGATCTCCTTGAGATCCTTCTGGTTTTCCTTGGGAACCAGGACCTCGCGTATCTTCCCACGATGGGCGGCCAGAAGCTTTTCCTTCAGCCCGCCTATGGGGAGCACGCGGCCGCGCAGCGTTATCTCGCCGGTCATCGCGACATCCTTGCGCACAGGCACCTTCAGCAGCGCCGAGGTGATGGCCGTAGCCATAGTGATCCCGGCCGAAGGGCCGTCCTTCGGAATGGCGCCCTCTGGCAGATGGACGTGGATATCCACCTTGTCGTAGAACTCCTTGCCGAGCCCCAGGCTGTCGGCGCGCGAGCGCACGTAGCTCATGGCCGCCTGCGCGGACTCCTGCATCACGTTGCCGAGCTTCCCGGTGATGATGAGTTTACCCTTGCCGGGCATCACCGAAACCTCGGTGACGAGGAGTTCGCCTCCGACCTCGGTCCAAGCCAGCCCCGTGGAGAGTCCTATCTGGTCCGACTCCTCGGCGAGCCCGAAGTGGAACTTCGGCACGCCGAGGTACTGCTGAACCTTCTTGGGAGTTATGCGAACGAGCTTGTCGCGGTTGCCGGACTTGGCCACGTCGCGCGCGACCTTTCGGCATACGGCTGCTATCTCGCGCTCAAGGTTCCTGACCCCTGCTTCGCGGGTGTACCTGCGTATTATCATCTTTATCGCGGACTCGGCGAACACTATGTTCTTCTCGGTTATACCGTTAGCCTCCCGCTGCTTCGGCACGAGGTATATCTGGGCGATCTTGAGCTTCTCGAGCTCCGTGTATCCCGGGATCCTTATGATTTCCATCCGGTCCTGAAGCGGACCCGGTATCGCCGGGAGCGTGTTTGCGGTAGTGACGAACATCACGTTCGAGAGGTCGTAGTCGAGATCCAGGTAGTGGTCGTTGAATGTGCTGTTCTGTTCAGGGTCCAAAACCTCCAGCAGCGCCGCAGAAGGATCGCCGCGGAAGTCCATGCTCATCTTGTCGATCTCGTCGAGCAGAAAAACCGGATTGGACGATCCGCATTTCTTCAGGCTCTGTATTATCTTGCCGGGGAGCGCACCTATGTACGTGCGCCTGTGTCCCCGGATCTCCGCCTCGTCGCGGACGCCGCCGAGCGACTGCCTGATGAACTTCTTCCCCATCGCGCGCGCGATCGAACGGCCGAGCGAGGTCTTGCCCACTCCGGGGGGGCCCACGAAGCACAGGATCGGTCCCTTCATCTTGTCGACGAGCGAGCGCACAGCCAGATACTCCACTATGCGCTCCTTGGGCTGCTCGAGCCCGTAGTGATCCTCGTTCAATATCCTCTCGGCGTCCTTGATGTCGATCTTGTCCTTCGTCATCTCGTCCCACGGCAGGGAGAGTATCCAGTCGATGTAGTTGCGGACGACGGTGGCCTCCGCGGACATGGGACTCATCATCTTCAGCTTCTTGAGCTCCTTGTCGAGGCGGTCGCGGGCCTCAGGGCTCATCTTCTTCTTGCGGGCCTTCTCCTCCAACTCGGCTATTTCCGACTTGAACTCGTCGCGCTCGCCGAGCTCCTTCTGGATCGCCTGCATCTGCTCGGTGAGGTAGTACTCGCGCTGAGTCTTCTCCATCTGCTTCTTGACGCGCGTCCTGATCCTGCGCTCCACCTGAAGGATCTCTATCTCGGACTGCATGAGGGAAAGGAGCTTCTCGAGCCTCTCGCCGGCCGGTATGATCTCCAATATGCTCTGTTTGTCCGGCAGCTTGAGAGACAGGTGTGCGACGATCGTATCGGCGAGCCTGGATGGGTCGTCTATCGTGGCCACCGAGGCCAGCATCTCCGGGGGGATGCGCTTGTTGAGCCTGACGTACTGCTCGAAAGTGGATTTCACCCCGCGCATCAGCGCCTCGACCTCGACGGTCGCCTGCGCCTCCTCGGCAAACGGCTCGACTTCGACGATGAACAGGCTCGGGTCGGATATGTACTGAGATATCCTGGCGCGGCGCTTGCCCTCGACAAGAACCTTCACCGTGCCGTCGGGCAGACGCAAAAGCTGAATTATAGCCGCGAGCGTTCCGATCTCGTAGATGTCCTCCGGCTTCGGATCGTTCGTCTTCGGATTTATCTGAGCGGCGAGGAGGATGTCCTTCTCCTTGTTCATCGCCTCCTCTAACGCAGCGATCGATTTCTCGCGCCCGACGAAGAGCGGAACCACCATGTGCGGGAACACAACTATATCTCTGAGCGGCAGGAGCGGAACCACGACGCGCTCTCCGGCGCCCGGGTCCTGGTGCATCTGGTCGGCCATGACTTCTCCTTTTCGTGAGACGATCTGAGCAGCGGGTGCCGCGCCCTCGCGGCCTACGCGGTGTCGGCCTTGCTGTCTCCGCCGTATACGACCAACGGCGGCTTCTTCATGAGTATGACTTCCTCGTCGATGTGAACCTCGCTGACGTTCTCGCGCGACGGAATATCGTACATTATATCGAGCATCACGGACTCGATGATCGCGCGCCGACCCCTGGCCCCGGACTTGCGCCTTATGGCCTCTTTGGCCAGGGCCTCAAGCGATCCGGGCGCAAACTCGAGCTTCACCTTCTCCATCTCGAAGAGGCGCTGGTACTGTTTGACGAGCGCGTTCTTCGGCTCAGAAAGTATGCGCACGAGCGCCGCCTCGTCCAGCTCCTCGAGCGTAGCGACCACCGGGACGCGGCCTATGAACTCGGGGATGATCCCGTACTTGATGAGATCCTCGGTCTGGATCTCGCGCAACAACTCGCCGAGCTTCTTGTCCGTCTTCCCCTTTATCTCGGCGCCGAAACCCATCTTCTTCTGGCCGACGCGCCTCTCGATTATGTCCTCCAGACCGATGAAGGTTCCACCGCAGATGAAGAGAATATTCGACGTATCTATGGGTATGAACTCCTGCTGGGGATGCTTCCGCCCTCCCTTGGGCGGCACCGAGGCTATCGTACCCTCGATGATCTTCAGCAGAGCCTGCTGCACACCTTCGCCCGACACGTCGCGCGTGATCGAAGGATTTTCGCTCTTGCGCCCTATCTTGTCGATCTCGTCCACGTAGATGATCCCACGCTCGCAGCGGGCCTTGTCGAAGTCAGCCGCCTGAAGGAGGGAGAGGACTATGTTCTCGACGTCCTCGCCTACGTAGCCGGCCTCGGTGAGGGTGGTCGCGTCGGCTATTGCGAACGGCACCTTGAGCATCCTGGCGAGCGTCTGGGCCAAAAGCGTCTTGCCGACGCCGGTGGGTCCGATGAGCATGATGTTGGACTTCTGAAGCTCTACGTCGTCCCCCTGCGGACGCGTGCGGGATTCTATGCGTTTGTAGTGGTTGTGCACCGCCACGGAGAGAACCTTCTTCGCGTACTCCTGGCCGATGACGTACTCGTCGAGCACCTGCATTATCTCGGCGGGCTTGGGCACTCCAAGCCTCTCGCCGCCCCCCCGCACGCGCGTGGTGTCCTCGGCTATGATGTCGTTGCAAAGCTCGATGCATTCGTCGCAGATGTAGACGGTGGGACCCGCTATGAGCTTCCTGACCTCCCTCTGGCTCTTTCCGCAGAAGGAGCAGGAGAGGTTCATGGGATCGTCGTTCGTGGGCTTGGTCATCTCTTCTTTCCTTTCTCCACATCCTCTACCTTAGCCGGGCGGTATGTGACGACCTCGTCCACCAGGCCGTAGGCGCGCGCCTCTTCGGCACTCATGAAAAAATCCCTGTCGGTGTCGGACTGCACCTTGGAGAGCTCCCTCTTCGTGTGTCGGGCGAGCATCTCGTTCAACTTCTCCCTGAGCCTCAAGATCTCCTTCGCCTGTATCGCAATGTCTGCGGCCTGCCCCTGGAAGCCGCCCATCGGCTGATGGATCATCATGCGCGCATGCGGCAGGGCGAAGCGCTTGCCCTGGGCTCCGGCCGCGAGCAGAACCGCACCCATGCTGGCGGCCTGCCCCATGCAAAGTGTGGAGACGTCGGGGCGGATGTACTGCATAGTGTCGTATATGGCGAGACCGGCGGTCACCACCCCGCCCGGACAGTTGATGTACAGGTGTATATCCTTGTCCGGGTCCTCGGACTCCAGGAAGATGAGCTGCGCTATGATTACGTTTGCGAGTTCGTCTGTTATCGGCTGGCCTATAAGAACGATCCGATCCTTAAGGAGCCTCGAATAGATATCATAGGATCGCTCGCCCCTCTGCGTCTGCTCGACCACTATCGGAACCAGCTCATTTTTGATCATATCGCCCCGTTTTTTTAAAAAATCGGTCATTTTTTATCTTTTTCTTCTTTTTTCGGCTTGGTTTTGCTGATCTTAGCCTTGCTCAGCACGAAATCAAGGGTTTTCTCGAAGCGCATCTGGGATCTGACCTGGCCCATGAGGTTATTCTTCTCCATGTGCTCGCGGATCTTCTCGAGCGGCTGCCGGTTCGCGGCGGCCATCTCCTCGAGTTTCTTGCCGAACTCCTCGTCGGTCACGTCGATCTTCTCCTGCGCGGCGATCGCGTTGACGATCATATAGCCGCGGGCCCTGGAGGCGGCCTCCTTCGCGTGCGCATGAACGAATTGCTTCCCGTCGATCTTCGCGTCGGCGAGGCTCTTTCCCTGCGCCTTGAGCTGCCTGTCGAGCTGCTCGATCATGTTCCCGAGCTCCGCCTCCACCAGCGGCGTCGGGGCCTCGAGATCCTTGTGCTTCTCTATGAGCTGGCGGATCGCCTGCTCCCTCAGCGCGTTTTTCTGGATGGAATCCTTGTACTCCGCGATGCGCTTTTTGAGATCGGATCGCACATCCCCTATCGTTGTAAAAGAACCTAGCTCCTTCGCGAATTCGTCGCCGAGCTCCGGAACTATCTTCTTCCTCAGTTCCTTCAACTTCACGCGGAATGCACCGCGCTTTCCCGCTATCTCCTTCTTGAAGTATCCCTTCGGATAGTCGAATTCGATGTCTCGCTCCTCCGAAGCCTTCATCCCGGCTATCTGAACCTCGAACTCCTCGAGCAGGTTTCCGGCACCGAAATCGACGACATAGTTTTCCGCCTCGCTCCCCGCGAACGGCGCACCGCCGGCGGTGCCCTTGAAGTCTATCATAGCGATCATCCCGGGGGCCGGCTCCAGCTGCGTCATCTGCCTCTGAAGGCGGCGCAGCTCACCCTCCACCTCTTCGTCGGTGACCTCGATCTTCTCGCTCTCGAGCTTTAGGCCTTCGTACCCCTCGGCGGTGAACTCCGGATAGACCTCGAATATGGCCTTGTAGGAGAACGGCTTCCCCTTCTCGAGCTTCCCGCCCGGCTCTATCGTCGGATCGGCCAGCGGCTTGGCTCCCGCCTCCTCGACCGCCTTAGGGTAGGTCGCCCGCACGAGCTCCTTTATCGCCTCCATCGTGAGATCCTCTCCGAAGCGGCCCTCTATGACGGAATCCGGCACCTTACCCTTTCGAAATCCCGGAACTTTAGCCTCCTTGCGCACCTTCTCCATGGCTGAGAGGTAGGCCTTGTCGACCGCCTCCGCCGGTGCCTCCACAGAAAGCCCCTGCTTTATCGAGCTGATCTTCTCAAGTGTGCTCTTCATCTCTCTCTCCTCGATGCATCGGCCCGGCTGCTCATTGATGGCCGGGTTCTTGTCGTTGTGCGAGGGAGGGGAGTCGAACCCCTATGGATTTCTCCACCAGATCCTAAGTCTGGCGCGTATGCCAGTTCCGCCACCCTCGC